>CAJVYJ010000099.1 GCA_913009475.1 uncultured Actinomycetes bacterium
AACAGGGCACAGGTCCGCCAAGAAGCTTAGAGCAGGATTTTAAAAAGGATTTGTTGCCGAACCGCGGAATAATTATTTACATTATTTTAACAACAAATTATCTTTCTAATGTGATGTTTTATCTAACGTCTATATTGCCGCTCCCCTATCAACGATAGACGCGGATATTGAAGACGGCAGCCTAATACCGATCGAGGAGCGCTCGCCTGATGAGGTCAAAGGTTATGGTGTTACCAGATGGGCGCCGCCCAATATTCAAGTGGCCAATCCCGCTTTTGATATAACACCTCATAAATTAATAACCGCGATTATTACCGAGGCCGGTCTTCTGCGCCCACCTTTTAAGACTGCTATTAAGCAAGCTTTATCATCGGCGACCTTAGTTAGCCGGTGAAATTGACGGCATTTACTTTAGCCGCTTATTCCGGCGGTGTTTACGCGCCATTGCTCACCATTATCTTGTCTTTTTTTATTCTAATCGCCATAGGTTACTTAACTAAAGTCTTTAATCTGCTGGATACTATCGACGCTAATCGCTTGAATAAGGTAATTATATATATATTATTGCCGGCGCTTATTTTCCAGGCGGTGCGCAAAGCGGATTTTTCCATACACTTGGTTGTTATTCCCATGATTGCTATTGCCATAGCTTTGGGTTGTGTAGCGCTGGCTTTTCTAATCGGTCGGGCTCTCAAACTGGATAAAATTGTTTTTGGCAGCTTGTTACTGGCGGCGGGAGTTGGTAATACCGGCTATTTAGGCTATCCGATAACTATGCGTCTATTTGGTCAAACTAATTTAGTTAAAGCGATTTTTTTTGATTTATTCGGCACGGTACTATTTATCTTTACTATTGGTTTGTTTATCGCGGAAAGCTATGGCGACGGTAACGTTAAAATCAATAAATTGAAAGAAATATTTACTTTTCCACCGCTGCTTGCTTTAGCGGCCGGATACTTATTAAAAGGCATAATTTTACCGAGTTTTCTGGCGGCGGCTATAAATTATTTGGCTGTGGCCACCGTTCCGTTAATGATGATATCCATTGGCCTGTCACTAAGATTAGGCAAGATTAGAGAGTATATTAAACCATTATTGGTGATAATCATTATCAGGTTGGCGATTGCGCCGATTTTGGCTATATTTTTAGGGTCGCCTTTAAACCTAGGCTCGGAAAGTTATCTGATTATTATCTTGGAAGCGTCAATGCCGATTGCGATACTGTCATTGATTATTGGCTTAAAATATCGTTTGGACACGGATTTTCTCGCGGCCGCGATTTTTCTAACTACGGCCCTTAGCCTGATTACTATTCCGTTTTGGCAACAAATAGCTACCTTAATGAGCCGCTGAAATGCGGCCGCGTTTTAACATATTCGCAGCTTTGCTTGATTTGATATCTCCACCGAGATGCGCTGTCTGCAAAGAACCGTCGAAAGAACTTATCTGTGCCTCGTGCCGGGAAGAGATTCCCTTTATTCAAGGCGCTACTTGCCGATATTGCGGCAAACCAACATTGCGTATAGTCGCGCGTTGTCGGGACTGTAGAGGGAAACATCTCTATTTTAATTGGGCGGTCTCAGTCTGGCGTTACTCCGGAGTCGGTAAAGATATTATCCATGCTTTAAAATATGAGAATGAGAGACGCTTGGCGCCGTTGCTGGCGCGGGAAGCGATTAAGAAATTACCGCCGACTGAGATATTTGACTATATTACCTGGGTGCCGCTGCATCGAGTTAAAAAATCAAATAGAGGTTATGACCAGTCTGAGATTATAGCTCAAGAAATCGCGGCAGTCGGAGGAATGGCGGCAAAAAAGATTGTTTTGCGAAACCGAAAGACATTGGAGCAGAACAAATTAGCATTGTCTCAACGCCGGACTAATGTAAACGGCGCCTTTAAAATCAATGGCTCAGCGGATATTAACGGGAAAAATATTCTGATTATAGATGATGTATATACCACGGGAGCGACGATAAATGAGTGTTGTAGGGCTATAAGAGCCGGCGGTGCGTTACGGGTAGGCGTGCTGACTCTGGCTCGAGCCTTACGAGAATAACCCATAGGTGTCGCAGCCGGATTTTCTAATGACTGTACCAAAATCTAGTATAATATCCTAACGTCGGTTCCGATAATTTCCCTAGCAGCTAATCTTAGCATTCTTAATGATAGTAATAAATCGGCAATATATTAAATAGGCTGCTATAAATCAAAATCAGATTATAATAGCTGGAGTTGAATGATGAATAATAATATATACGGTTTCTTATCACTATCAAAAAGCGTCAATGATCAACAAAATCATAGGGTGCGCTTGAATTTTCTAAAAACAGTCATAATCTCCGGAAGTTATAATATCAGGAGTGAAGAGATTGCCAAAGATTTTTTAGCTGATCAGCTGCTTTACCTCCTAATTTAAAACTATGATGAAACAGGAAAACGAGACTGTTTAAGAATGAATCTTATGCTTGTCATTCCTGTGTTTCTAAGTTTGTCATTCTCAGCTTGATTGGGAATCCAGGAATAAGGGAGGGGAGAGCGTAGAGGGTTGAGGGTAGATAAAAAAAGGCACAATGGTAAAAGGCACGGTTGGCCGTGGATTCCCGATCAGGTCGGGAATGACGGCAATTTGCACAGCAAATTGCAGAGCATGTGAGCATGAGATATGGGAACATGAGAGCTTTATTAAGTGCGAGTATGCGGTCCCATGGCAATCAGACGTAATTCACATATTCTCATGTTCACGTACTGCATGAGGCGCATCGGCGCCGAATCTAATGCTCAGGATGAAAAAATAAGAATCTATATGACAAAAGCGTCAATTTTAGGATAAGTGTACAAAATATTTAATTGTTAAATAGTCCCAGGATTGAAAATACATTTAAAAATAGATTGTTAAATAATAATTAGTTGTGGTAAATTGTTATCAATCAACACGAGATAAGTGATTAATTATTAAAGAAAATACATTGATTATATTAGTAAACAATAGGATTAAGTATAATTAAATAAACCCATGCTGAAGCATGGGTTTATTATGTGTATCAATTATTTGACCGTTTGGAGGCCAAGATGGAAATCAACGTAAGAGCTAAGAATATCGAATTAACCGATGATCTGCGCCAGTACGCGGAGAAGAAGGTCAGAAAATTAAGTCGTTTCTTTGATCAGATAAAAGAGGCGGAGATCGAGCTGATAGCGGCTAAGAATCCCAGCATAAATAATGGCCAAATTGTAGAGATAACCTTATTTACCAAGGGGCATGTAGTACGCGGCGAGGAGGCGTCAACGAATATTTTTGCCTCTATTGACCTGGTATTGGGAAAATTGGAACGCCAGCTAAAGAAAAATAAGGATAAAATGTATCGTTCCTCCAAGCGTAACCAAAAGAAGGTAAATTTAGCCGAGATAGTTCCGGTTGAGGAAGAGAGTGAAATAGTTAAGGTAAAACAGATTGAGATGAAGCCGATGACTCCGGAGGAAGCAACTCTGCAACTTGATCTCTTAGACCATGATTTCTTTGTTTTTACCAACGCCGACAGCGAAGATATAAATGTCATATATCGCCGACGGGATAAGGGTTACGGTCTTATCCAACCACGCTAAACTCGCTGAAAGGCCGGCATTCGCAGCGTTATCCTCGGTCTCATTTCGGTTACGTAACAAAACTACGCTCCCTCACCTCGACTTTCGTCTGCCTTGCGTCTACCGGTCTTCAGCGAGTTTAGTTAGCTTCTACATACCGGCATCTGCGTTGCTCCACCCCACAAAGTAAAGTAATACTTTGCGGGGACCCCCGATTACTCTCCGCCGCGGCTCGGTCACGTACCAAAAATGTACGCGTCCCTCACCTCGACTTTCGGGTGCCTAGCATCTACCGGTCTTCAGCGAGTTTAGTTAGCTTCTACATACCGGCCTCTAGCTAAGGGGACGTTGTTGCTTTCGTTGCATTACTTTCCGCTCCTAAATAAAGCGCTGGATAAACCAGTGCGTTATGGGGTACTCGCGGGCGGACGCAAGGCCCGCCCCTACACGTTTTACGCCCTAAACTCCTCGCTCCTTGCGCCTCGCCCCTAACATTTTTATCTCCCCTCTCCCCTCTACGTCCTACCCTCCCTCAATATAGGCTATTGACAAGCAATCTGTTGTTCTCTAGATTTATAGCTAATAATAGTCGCCTACAATTGGGTGATATGAATATTACTAATGAGAAGTTTGATCGAGAAGCTGTTGAGCAGGGTCTGTGTAGCATTGCCGAAGTTGAGGCGGCGCGGATTGTAAGCGGTCGTGACGGCACGATAGCTGAGTTGCATATAATCGCTTTGCCTGATAAAGGACCTAAGCAAATAGTTAGAGATATAGAATCAACTTTAATGGCTAAATATGGTTTGGCTATTGATCATAAAAAAATCAGCATTGCCCAATTGGGCGGCAACGGCACCAGTTTTAAAAAACCCTCTAAACGTCTTAGAATAAATTCTGTCCGTATTGAAGATGTTGGCTTGGAGGCAAAGGTTGTGGTTGAATTATTCCAAGGCGATAATCGTTTTTTCGGTGAAGGTAAGGGTATCGTCTCGCGGTCCGGCGGCAGTCTGAGACTAATAGCCGGGGCGACTCTGGCGGCAGTCGAGAAATGGGCTCAGCCGACTACTCGTTTTTTATTGGAAGACGCCCAAATCATAAATATGGGTCGAGCAGAGATGGCGGTGGCTCATATTACTATGATAACCACCGGAGATGAAGTCGGTCTTTGTGGCGTTGCCATTGTTAAAAATAATAATAACGCAATTGTTAAGGCTGTATTAGCGGCTATAAATAGGCGTATCGGCATTTGACAAATACATAGTTATAATTTTGAGCTAGATTTGGAACCGGCGTTCTCAAAAAAGGTTATTCGGATATATTAGCGAAGCGGTTTCCTTTCCTAAATAGCGGTAGGGAAGAGACTTCCAGCAAAGGAGGTTCTCTTTCATGAAAGCAAGAATAACAATTCTTTTAACTACTCTAGCCGCACTACTTTTAAGCGGTGGAGCACATTGGCGCTGGTAGGTCAGTAAGTAACGTGGGGATGTCGGTTCCTTTTAATTTAATAAGGATATCTTAGCTTGGCAAAACTCTCAGTTCAAGAGCGAGTATTTGTAGCGGCAACCGCATTTCTGGCCGTTCTCTTAATTGTCTACTTATTCCTGTCACATTTTTATCTGGACTATAAAATTCTCTTACTATTTGGCTTGCTCTCTTTTGCCGCGGAGAATCTGGGCGTCGAATTGCCGCAAGGTGGTTCGGTTTCGGTCAGTTCCACCGTTATTTTGGCGACCGTAGTTATCTTCGGACCGTTATTCGCCGCCTTGACATCAATTTTTAATGCGGTAGTTTGGCGGGACATTAAGGAGAAAAACTCTCCCTATCGCTGGATTTTTAACGGTAGCGAAGGAGTAATTACTACCGGTTGTTCAGGGTTGATATATTTGGCGGTCGGCGGGCGCATATTATTAAATACCAGTGGGTTAAATAGTAAAAATATCCCTCACTTACTGATACCGATAATTTTAATGGCTGTCTCGTATTTTCTTTTAAACACCAGTTTAGTTTCCCTGATAATTGCTGTAGGAAAGAAAACTTCGCCGATTGGTGTCTGGCGTTCTAATGTTTTATGGGCCATCCCTAATTATTTTGTTCTTATGATTCTTTCGTTGGTTATGATTCAAATATATGTAACTATCGGAACCGCGGGCTTAATTCTAATGATTGTGCCGTTACTTATCGCGCGTCAAGCTTTTCAAATTTATTTAAGATTAAAGAGCGCCTATATGGGGACAGTCGAGGCTCTGGTGGCGGCCTTAGAAGCCAAGGACCCTTATACAAGCGGGCATTCTGAGCGTGTGGCGACGTTGGCGGAAAAAATCGGCCGGCAGATGCAGTTAGGGCCAACAGCTATCAATACAATTAGAAACGCCGGTATTTTACATGATATCGGCAAAATAGGCATCTCTCGCAGTATCCTGCGCAATCCGGGCAAGTTAACTGATGAAGAGTATCTGCGGATGCAAAAGCATCCGGAGTCAGGCGCGCTCATATTACAAGAAATAAAATTTATGGAAAAAATTGTACCTGTCGTCTTTCACCACCATGAAAAAGTCGACGGCAGCGGTTATATCGACGGGTTCAAGGGAGATGAGATACCTCTCTATTCCCGCATACTGGCAGTCGCCGATGCTTTTGACGCGATGACGTCTCCGCGCCCCTATCGTCCGGCCATGGACCCATTAGTCGCTTGCCGAGAATTAATTGATTGTAGCGGAACTCAGTTTGACGGTAACATTGTAGACCATTTTATCAAGGCTATGGGATTTCAGTTAAGCAAGGATATTGGCGATGTTTTACAGGGACAGCTGAATTTAGATGAATTCAAGACAGTTAAAAATTGTAATCGTTAGATTATTGATTATGGCATTAGGCCTAGGGTTATTCTTTTATAACGTGCGCTTTTTTCATATGCGTTCCCTAATTGAGACAACTATTTTTATTGGCGCTATTGCCGCTGTACGCTTCTTTGATTTTAATTTTTCGCGTATTGATAAAGTTCATTTTGAATCAGCTTTTATCATCGCCGCGTTAATTCTTTTTTCGCTGCCCAATACGTTGTTTTTAGCTATCGGCGGCTTGCTTGTCGCTGCGCTTATCAAACCGGAAAAAAACGTTTTTGGCGGCCCGCTGTATCTGGTATCTCAACGGTCTTTAACGATATTTATAGCCGGGCTCTGGCTTGATAATCGCTATTTAACAGATCGGAAGAGCGTCGTGTAGGGAAAGAGTGTAGATCTCGGTGGTCGCCGTATCATTAAAAAAAAAAAAAAGAAAAAAGAAGAAGAAAAAAAAAAAAAAGAAAAATGAAAAATCAAATTTTCAATGGAGTAACAGCGTGAACAATGAG
>CAJVYJ010000100.1 GCA_913009475.1 uncultured Actinomycetes bacterium
TTTTTTTTTTTTTCAAGCAGAAGACGGCATACGAGATATATCAGTGTGACTGGAGTTCAGACGTGTGATCTTCCGATCTTACAAGAGATGTAACCGACGCAGCGGCGTTGTTGCAGCTAATAGCCGGATATGATGAGCGCGATTCAACCTCTATCTCTTGTAAGCTGCCTAATTACCAGGACTCTTTAAAGGGGAATATTGAAGGTTTAAGAGTAGGTATTCCCCAAGAGCTTTTTCGGGATGAATTCGAGCCCGGAGTTCGTAATAGTATAAATGAAGCTGTATCTATTATGAAAAAGTTAGGCGCTATAGTCGAAGAGATCTCGCTAACTAGCATTGACTACGCCCTCTCTGCTTATTATTTGATTGCGCCGGCGGAGGCAAGTTCAAATTTAGCGCGTTTTGATGGAGTTCGTTACGGTTATCGTTCCGCGCGAAAAGGTGATATAGTAGAAATGTATTCATATACACGCGCAGAAGGTTTTGGCGATGAAGTGAAACGGCGAATAATGCTGGGAACATATGCGCTGTCAGCCGGTTATTATGAAGCGTACTATGGGCAAGCGCAAAAAGTCAGAAGCTTGATTATTAAAGATTTTGCGAACGCCTTTTCCCGTTATGATGTATTGATATCGCCGACGACTCCTACGACCGCTTTTAAAATCGGGGAGAAGACGGAGGACCCGTTACAGATGTACCTTTCGGATATTTGTACTATTCCGATGAATCTGGCGGGTATTCCGGCTATTTCAATTCCTTGCGGCATTGAGGGGGGGTTGCCGGTGGGCTTGCAGATTATAGGCAAGCATTTTGATGAAGCTACGATATTAAATGTAGCTTACGCGCTGGAAAAAGAGATAGCTTTTAGTAATAAGCCTCTGCTTGACAGTTAAGAGTTAATTCTAGGTTTATATATATGAGCGGCTAACAGATTTTGGAGTTTAATGTGTCAAAAAAATATCCATTAATATTTACACCTGGTCAGATAGGTACTTTGAAACTTAAGAATCGTTTGATAATGTCACTTTATCCAACTAAATACATAAAAAATAATGAAGTAACCGACCGTTTAATAGCTTTTTATGAGGCCAGAGCCAAAGGCGGTGTGGCCATGATAGTAACGGATGGGGCATGTTTAAACTACCCTGACGCCTTAAAAGGCTCAATACAGCTGAGAATGGATACGGACAAATATGTCGCGGGTTTGCGGCGCATGATAAAATCAGTGACTTATTATGGCGCCAGAGCTTTTATGCAGCTTGATTACCCTGGTTTTAAAAGAGTGGCGCCTGATACGCCTGGAGCTAAAGAGCGTCATAGGCAATGGGTGATGCCGATTTTAAATTCAGCCACAGCCGATGAATTACGCTTCTATATAAGCAAGATAGCCGCCGGAGCTGGTCGGGCTCAAGAGATTGGCTATGACGGCGTTGAATTACAAGCTGATTACGGTGCTTTTATAGCGCAAACGTTATCATCTCTGCATAATAAACGGACTGATGAATTTGGCGGCAGCCTAAAGAATCGAGCTCGTTTTCTTTTATCAACGATTACGGAGATCAAAGAGCGGACCGGGCTTGATTATCCGTTGGAGATTAAATTTTCAGCTGATGAGATGGAATCCGGCGGGTTTAATTTAGAGGAAGCGAAAAATGTTGCGGTTTGGGCCGAGGAAGTCGGAGCAGACGCATTGATGGTCAACACGGGCAGTAAGAAGATGAAAAGATATTTATTGCCGACACATTCAATCGCGCCCGGCGTCAACCGCCAATATGCCGCTGAGCTCAGACAGGTTGTGGATATTCCTATTATCGCTTTGGGTAAAATTAACGGACCGGAGTTGGCGGAAGAGATATTAATCGATGAACAAGCTGATTTCATCGCTATGACCAGGTCTTTAATTGCAGACCCTGATTTACCTAATAAAGCGAACGGCGATAGGTCCGAGGATATAAGAAGATGTATCTACTGTCTTGATGATTGTGCCGATAAGGGCGCTGCTAAAATAGGTCGAGCCTGTACCGTCAATCCATTTTCCGGTCTGGAAAATGAGTTTAAAATCAGGCCGGCTACCAAAGCCAAGAAAATCTGTATAATCGGCGGCGGTCCCGCGGGTATGCAGGCAGCATTAATATTACTCAGCCGCGGCCATAACGTAGAATTATTTGAGAAAAGTCTTAAGTTAGGCGGACAATTTAAACTGGCTGATTTACCCCCTTTTAAAAGTGAAGTTGCTGAGGCTAATCGTTTTCTTATCCATCAGATAAAGCAATGTGGGGTTAAAGTAAATTTAGGTTATCAAGTTACGGCTGATGATATTCAGCATGACCGGCCGGATGTTCTGGTTTTAGCTACCGGCTCAAAACCGGTCAAGCCGAAAATACCGGGAATCGACCGGGAGTTCGTGTACAGCGCACGTGACTTTCTAGGCAATAATGTACAGGTCGGCAACGAGGTACTAATCATTGGGGGCGGCAGCTTGAGCGGTGAGGTGGCTGATATTTTAGCCGGCGACCATAACGTGACTATAGTGGAAAAGTTGGATAGTATCCTATCTGATATGAAAAGCTTGATTAGGCAAGAGTTACTGGAACGCTTAAAAAATAAGGGCATAGCTATACTTACCTCATCCACTGTTGCTGAAATCGGAGTTGACTCGGTGAAAATTAAAAACGATGACGGCAAGATAGTCGAAATTAAAACGGACAATGTTATTTACGCGGTGGGAAACCGTTCAGACAGTAATCTTAAGGCGGCGACAAAAGATATGCCCGAGGTTTTTATAATCGGTGATGCCTTAAGGCCAAGTAATTTAGGTAATGCTTTAAGAAATGCCGTTAAAACAGCCATAGTTATATAAAACACGATTTGATTTGATTGTAGCGTCGATTATCCCGGACAAACCCAGCTATACCAGCGCTGATTCTACTGCTTTAATTTCCGGAATATGTTCTTTTAAAATTCGTTCCACGCCGTTCTTAAGAGTCATTTGCGACATTGGGCAACCATGGCAGGCACCTGTAAGCTTGACTTTAACGACTCCATTATTTATGCTTACTAACTCGATATCGCCGCCGTCCGCTTGCAGGGATGGGCGAATCTTATCCAGAACTTCCATAACCTTATCTTTCATTATTACCTCCAAATAAAGTATTATTGATTCTATCATATTTATTTTTTCAAGGCAAAATATAAATATTTTTAAAATAGGTGAAAATTTGGTATATTTATATTGTAATTAATAATTAAATAAAGATATGGCTCGGCTGGTCGTTGGCCTAAAGGGAAACTGAACCTTCACTTTTTGCATTGTCAACCCGGGTCCGGTGGTGGAAATGAGGTCCTTTTGGACTACATCGAAGTCGTCGGCAGGGTTCCTAAGTATTTTAGCTTAGGGTCAGACACTGTAGGTTAAACGCCGGTTGGGCCTTTCTTTATGGGGTCAGATCTTCAATCTTGACATTACACTGACAGCGGCGACGTTTATTAATAAAAAATTGATAATCAGTGGTGTGTGAAAAAACGTTTTTTTGGAGTAGAGATGTATTATTCTTTTGATATAGAGACTCATTCGCGAACGGAATTTATAGATGTTACGGGAAAAGTCGAGAACGCGGTTAGGGGAGCGAAAGTAAAAGCTGGATATTGTCTGGTATATGTCCCTCATACGACGGCCGCGGTGACGGTTAATGAAAACGCCGATGCCGCTGTCTCTCGCGATATTATAGCTGAGTTAAATAAGATTGTTCCCTTTAATGACGATTATCGGCATGCAGAAGGTAATTCGGCGGCCCATCTAAAGTCAACCCTGGTCGGTTGTTCTCAAAACTTTATTATTGAAGAGGGCAAGCTGGCTCTGGGTATCTGGCAAGCAATATACTTTTGCGAGTTTGACGGCCCGAGAAAGCGCCGCTTAATGATAAAAATAGCTTGATACGAATCAATAGTCTATAATTATTGAACAACTTTAATTGGGGGTATTATATTAATATGATCAATGATGAATTGGCGCAAGTATGAAAGATATAAAGTTTTTGGAGATCGAGCGCTTGGATGTCTCCGAGTGGCGTCACAGCAAAAAAGCGTTAAGATTAAAATTAATGGGTTTAGATGACGGCGCCAGTTTATCAATGCTCTGCGGCATAATAGCGGGCAGGAAAGCGGGGCCTATTATTACGGTAGTAGCCGGACAGCATGGTGACGAGTGGAACGGTACTTATATCTGCCATCAGTTATATAATAAGATAGAGCCGCAAGATATAAAAAGAGGGACATTGGTGATTGTACCGATTGCTAATCCCTGGGCTTTTCTGGAGCGCGACAGAGTCAGTAGTATTGACGTAGTTGACATGAATCGCAGTTATAGTTTGGCTGAAAGCCGGAAACCAACCGAATACATCGCTGAATTGCTTTTTAAAAAAATATATAGCCAATCGGATTATCTGCTTGATATTCATACCGGGGGTTCGGGCGAATATCTACCTAATATCGGCATCACAGGTCAGGGTCGGGTCGAGTTGGCGACGAAATTGAATACCGGCTATGTAGTTGTCGCTCAGAAGGAATTTGGCTCATTGATTTATGCTTGCGAACGGGCAAGTATTCCCGCTCTTTCTGTTGAAATCGGCCGCAGGCTGAGTGTTGATTATAAGAGTTGTGATAAATTTCTCGATAACGGTCTGCTGAATTTATTAAAAAGCTTGGAGATGTATCCCGGTACGGAAGATACTAATCCGGAGCAGAAGCTCTTTACAACTAAAACTTTAGTCACATCTCCCGGCTCCGGCTTTTTTCATTCTCAGGTCGATCTTGGCCAAGTTGTCAATGAAGGTGAATTGCTGGGCACGGTAGAACCTATATTTACATCTAAGTTAGAAAAAATTATAGCGCCGGCCCAAGGAAGCGTGCTTTACTTACGCCGGGAAGAAAAAGTAAGTGTCAGCGATACTCTTATGCATATTGCCTACCAAAATAGTTGATTATTTTTTGATTAGCTACTTTAGCTGCGTATTATTAAAGAAATCTAATATCTAGGTCGATACTATTAATAATTAACGCATTAATAAATTAATTCTATAATCAATTTTAGGCAATCTAGTGGCTTATTGGAGATCATTTAATTCAAAAGCTTTATATAAACTTATGTTAGTAATCTTTATTACTATATCTTTTGCTTTGTCTATTTCTCTCTTTTTTCAAGTGCGCGTTCTACGAGATATGATAATTGAACAAAAAATACTACGTTCCAATACTTTCATTAGGGCTATCAGCAGCGATATTAAGATAAACGGTTTTAGCAAAGGCAAACTTAACAGTATTATCTATAATTACGCGCGGGAAAAGGACATTGACCATATATTTGTTGTTGATAAAAACTATAAGGTCATTGCCAGTGATAAGCAAAATAAGGTCGGTCGGGTCTATCGCAATCAAGATATGCGCAACGTCTTTTATCGGAAAAAAATAGATTGGGCCATAGAAGCGCATAAGGAGAACGGCAAGATAATTCAGCGCATAGATATAGCGGCGCCCTTATATTTGAACGGTAAGTTTATCGGGGGCCTGGAAGTCGAGACTGCAGCGACCGACCTGACTAAAGCATCGTATTTATTAATCAGCAGAACTATTTTATTTAGCTTCATCGCTATCTTGATATTGTATATTATTTTAGGAAAACTATTATCGTATTTAATAATCAACCCGCTTAATTCTATAATAAAAGGAGCTAAAGAGGTGAGTTGCGGCAACTTGGATTACCGGATTAAAATAAAGCGTCGCGATGAACTAGGGCAAGTAGCGGATGCGTTTAATGATATGGTCAATAGCCTAAAGCGCCAACAGCGGGTTCTAAAAAATATAGCCAGCCGTGACAGCCTGACCGGGCTCTTAAACCATCGTTCATTCTACCATCGCCTGGATAAGGAGATAAAGAGAGCTAAGCGTTATCATCATCAGCTTTCATTGTGTATGGCCGATATTGATTTTTTTAAAAATTTTAACGATACCCATGGCCATTTAGAAGGCGATAGAGCGCTTATTGAGCTTTCTAATATTCTGAAATCAACCTTTCGGTCCAGCGATTTAATCGGGCGCTTGGGCGGAGAAGAGTTTGCCATACTACTTCGGGAACAGGGACCCAGAGAAGCTCTGGAGGTAGCGGAAAGATTGAGAAAAAAAATCGAGAGCTTTGAATTTACCTCCCCGCATGATGACTATTCTTTTTTAACCGTGAGTTTAGGCATAGCCTCTTATCCGGATGACGCCCAAACCGCGATTGAGCTATCTAAATTAGCTGACAGAGGGCTTTATCAGGCTAAGGCCGCCGGTAGAAATTGTGTATATTGGATTTATAAAAACCATGGCCTTAATAATAAGCACCCGGAGACCAAAGTTTCATAGCTCATAACTCGCCTCTACCGATTGTTTGATATTACTACAGCGGTTATTTTACTGTTTGTATTCTTGCGCTTGTCATCCCCGACTATTTTACCCCTGTCACCCCGACTTATCTTACTTGCTTTAGACTTTAGGCTCTAGACTTGCATTTAACATCTACCCTCTCCCCTCAACGCTCTACGTTTTTATGCTTCGCTATTTTCATTACTCTAGAGTACCGGCCGAAAAGTACCGTCGGCCGGTCAACAAAGAGAACGTGGCCGAGAGCGTGAGATGCAAGGCAGACGAAAGTCGAGGTGAGGGAGCGTAGTTTTGTTACGTGACCGAGATGAGACCGAGGATAACGCAGCAGATTGGGTTTTCGGCCACGCTTCTAGACTCTAGACTTTAGACTCGTATTTACTGTTATTGTCGGCCATATATTACAAACATAACAAATAACTATTTTAAAAAAGACTAAAATAAGGCATTATTTATAAAAGGCCATTTGGTTAT
>CAJVYJ010000101.1 GCA_913009475.1 uncultured Actinomycetes bacterium
GTCGTTATTTCTTTTTTTTTTTTTCAAGCAGAAGACGGCATACGAGATATATCAGTGTGACTGGAGTTCAGACGTGTGCTCTTCCGATCTATCGAGCGCAGCCGCCTCTCTAAGACCGGTAATCTCATACCCCACTTGAGGTTTTTGCGGGTAACCCGCCGATGACAGCACTATAGATACGCATTTCTCATCATGCCAAGCCAACTCTATCCCGCCCAGATCATGTTGAGCCGTCGCTAATAATATCTCCGATAAATCGCTTTTTAACCGCGGTATGATCGATTGGGTCTCCGGGTCTCCGAATCTAACATTAAACTCCAAGACCTTAGGTCCGTCTGTTGTTAATATCACGCCGGCGTATAAGACTCCGCGATAAATGATGCCTTCAGCCGCCAGGCCTTTTATAGTCGGCTTGACTATCGTATCCACTACGCTCGCGTAAACTTGTTCTGTTACCACCGGTACCGGTGAATAACTGCCCATACCGCCGGTATTCAGCCCTTGGTCATCATCGTCTACACGTTTATAATCCTGCGCCGGAACCATAGGCAATATTTTATTGCCGTCACAAAAAGATAGTAGCGAGACTTCCTGCCCAATCAGAAACTCCTCAATTAAAACTTTTTCTCCGGCAGCGCCGAATCGCTTTTCAAGAAAACAATCACGTAATGCCGACTCGACTTCCGTCTGACTCTCGGCAATGATAACGCCTTTGCCGCCAGCCAAGCCATCCGCTTTAATTACCAACGGCAATTCTTCCCCGTTCGCATATTTTAAAGCATCTTCGAAATCGGTAAATATCCTGGTACGAGCAGTTGGTACTTGATACTTATTCATTATCGTTTTGGCAAAACTCTTGCTGCCCTCCAACTGAGCCGCTGCTTTATTGGGACCGAATATCAGTAATCCCCGCTCTTCAAAAACATCAACGATACCATCTACCAGGGGTTTTTCCGGGCCGACTATGGTAAGGTCTATCTTTTCCTTAACCGCGAACCGGGCTAGAGCAGTAGGTTCCAGCGGCAAGTCACGGCAATCCGCCAACTCTCTTAGTCCCCCGTTACCCGGTATTGAGTAGATTTTATTTACTCCGGGGTCAGCAGCCAACTTCCAGGCTAGAGCATGCTCACGTCCGCCGGAACCGATTATTAATACGCGCAATTCAAACCCTCCGTAATCCACTTCGTAATGCTCGCGATGGTAAATTTAATTTTGTAAATATCAAATCGTGAATCGCCGGCTTAAATTCTTTTTAAGCTTATAGTTTCTTTACGCTTAGGGCCGACAGAAACAATATTAAAGGGCAGTCCGGTCAGTTCGCTTATGCGCGCAATATAATCCTTGGCTGCCTGCGGCAGCTCTTCCATAGTGCGCGCAGCTGATATATCACTTTGCCAGCCCGGCAACATTTCATAAACCGGTCGGCATTTATGGACCACATTTTGATCAGGCGGAAAATAAGAGTAGCTCTTACCGGCAAATGAATAACTGGTACAAAGTCTGATTTCAGCAAATTTCGAGAGTACGTCAAGTTTGGTCATAACTAAGCCCGTCAGCCCGTTTATGGCTATGGCGTATCTGAGGATAGGAATATCCAGCCAACCACAACGGCGGCTCCGGCCAGTGGTCGTCCCGTATTCCACTCCGATTTCGCGCATAGCTTCACCGGTTTCATTATCCTGCTCCGTCGGAAAAGGTCCGGCGCCGACTCTGGTAATGTAGGCCTTGACTATACCGATAACTTCTTTAATGCGTACCGGCCCGACTCCGGCCCCCGTACAGGCGCCTCCCGCCACCGGCGACGAAGATGTAACAAAAGGATAAGTGCCGTGGTCTATATCTAATAATGTTCCCTGCGCGCCTTCAAAAAGCACGCGTTTTCCCGCATCCAGCGCCTGATTTATTATCAAGGGCGTATCGGTGATATATGAACGTAAACGCTTAGCGTAAGTACCATATTCTTCTACAATATCGTTAAAATCGAGCGGAGGAAGATTATATATCTTTGTCAAAAGCTCATTCTTGGTAGTCAAAACATCTTTTAACTTCTGCTGAAATATTTTCATATGCAAAATATCTTGCATTCTAATACCTACTCGAGAAATCTTGTCAGCGTAAGCCGGGCCCACTCCCTTTTTAGTGGTGCCGATCTTGTTATCACCAAGATTATGTTCGACCGCCGCGTCCAATATCCGATGATACGGCATTATCAGATGAGCACTGGAACTGACCAACAACTTCTCTGTTGAAATACCCTCTTTTTCCAAGGTGTCTATCTCACTTAATAAAACTTTCGGATCAACAACAACGCCGTCGGCGATAATCGGAATAACATGCTCATAAAATATCCCTGATGGTATCAGATGCAGTTTTAACTCTTGCTCACCGTTGACAACAGTATGGCCGGCGTTATTACCGCCCTGATAGCGCACGACATAGTCCATATCCTCGGTTAATATATCGGTGATTTTACCCTTGCCTTCATCGCCCCATTGAGTGCCTACCAAAATTATTCCCGGCAACTATTTCTCCTTTATTATTTCTTTCGTTTTATTTTTCTACTTCGGACACGATGACTATTATTACCTAATATCGCTCGCGCGGCAATCCCCTAGAGTTTCGGCCGAATCCCTAGAAATACTTATCATTCTTAGACAGGCCAATAGAACTTTTAAGCCGTAACTTCAGATGTTGTTCTAGTCATTTATCAATTCAGTAAGAAATTTACGAAGGTCATCCCTTAAATCGTCGCGCATTAGCGCCAATTCAATATTGGTTGTCAGATAAGTCAGCTTACTGCCGACATCATAACGACAACCGGTAAACTTATAACCGTATATAGGGACACTGCCCATCAGATAACGGATGGCGTCAGTTAGTTGGAATTCACCTTTTTTATCCGCTTCTATAGATTTAAGAGCGTCAAAAATTTCCGGTGTTAAAATATAGCGGCCGACAATAGCTAAATTTGAAGGCGCCGCCTTCAAAGACGGCTTTTCCACCAGGTCATCAATTAAAAGCGCTTTACCTTGTTTTTTACAAACGGAAACAATTCCGTATAATGGTATCTGGCTGTCGGACACTTCTTGAAGAGCGATAATAATTCCGGGATTATTGTTATAAAGTTCTATCATTTGCGCTATGGCCGGCGGCTCTGAGACAAATATATCATCACCCAGCATCACCGCGAAAGATTGGTCGGCCATATGCTTTTCAGCACACAATACCGCGTGCCCCAAACCTTTGGGCTCCTTTTGTCTAATAAAATAAGTAGCCGGACCGTCCGATATAGAGCGCACCGCCGCCAGTTTGGCCATATCGCCTTTAGCTTCAAGATGCCTCTCCAACTCAATAGAACGGTCAAAATGGTCTTCCAATGTACGCTTGCCCCGACCGGTAATAATTAAAATATCATCAATGCCGGAAGCTTTCGCCTCTTCAACCACATATTGAATGGCCGGTCTATCCACAACCGGCAACATTTCTTTGGGTTGCGACTTAGTCGCCGGCAACAACCTGGTCCCCAATCCCGCCGCCGGTATTACCACTTTAGAAATACTCATTTAGCCTCCGAGTAAAATCTTTACTGGTCTTTATAAATTATTATTCTTAAAAAAAATCTCATCGGTCTTTTTTGTGATTAAGACTTCTTACAAACAGACATTACTAAATATCGCACAAATCTCTGCGCACGTAAATCCCTATAGCTATTGATGATAGACCTATGATAATATTTATAGATGAATTTGATTAGTTATCTATATCCAACCTTCCACCGCATTATTTCAGGTGATAATCTTGAGCGTTGAGGGCATAAGCTTATTTTGGGCTTTTCTGGCCGGCATCATCTCCTTTGCCTCCCCTTGTGTCCTGCCTTTGATACCCGGCTACATCTCATTCGTTACCGGAGTATCCGTTGACGAATTACAGCAAAATAAAGCCGGATTAATTGAGATATTGATTCCCTCCATCACCTTTGTTTTAGGATTTTCCATCATCTTTGTCGCCCTGGGCGCTTCCGCTTCGGTCATCGGTTCGACTTTAGCGAAGCATAGCGTGCTTTTTGACCGTATATCCGGCGGACTTATAATATTTTTTGGTTTCGTGGTTATGGGTGTGATAAAAATTCCCTGGCTGGAACAGCAAAGAGGCTTAAAAATGCGGAAGCCTATGGGAAACTTCAGTGTCTTGCTATTGGGTATGGCCTTTGCTTTTGCCTGGACTCCCTGCGTCGGTCCCATCTTAAGCTCAGTATTTCTAGTTGCCAGTCAGGCCAATACGGTGCGGGCGGGTATGCTGCTCCTGCTTGTGTACTCACTGGGCTTAGGGATACCATTTGTAATTACGGCGTTAGCTTTAAACCGCTTGATCAATACGTTCAATTGGATAAAGAAACACTATCGAGCCATATCGATTATCAGCGGACTTTTACTGATTATTATGGGCGTCCTCCTGGCTACCAATCAATTTGTTTATATCGGTAACGCTCTACGAGTCATCCCTTCCCCGCTTAATTGGCTGCCGGCTAAGTAATTAATATGACCGCTGACGGCAGACCGGAGACCACCGTGAGCGCATAGTGTGCGGATGTTAATGAAAATTGCATAGTTAAACTGTTTAACGATTCAATATTTTGTATAGTTATCTTGCGACAATCACTTTTTCATAAGTATTTTTTTTATTTGTCATTCTCGATCTTTACCATTGTCATTCCCAATCCCCTTTATGTTTGTCATTCCCGACCCCGATCGGGAATCCACGGCCAAACGGGCCTGTTAATGCCTTGCATGCTCTGGTGCCAATGCACCTCTTTACCTGGATTCCCAGTCAAGCTGAGAATGACAAACGTAGGAACACGTTTTTTCTACCCTCTCACCTTCCGCCTCACACCTTTACGTTTTCTCCCCTCCAGACTCTATTCTATCGTAAGAATAAAATAAATGGGCTGAGAGCGGCGTATAGTCCTAAGAGGCTTGTCACAACCACTATCGTACCCACAACCACGGAGTAGACGCCGCTTAGACGATATGGTTCAGGTAGGGCTTTGACCGCCAACATATAGAGAAGTCCCAAAACAATCGGGAGCAATGCCGCGTTCATCACTTGTACGGCCACGCTCAAATTAACCAGATTAACGCCGGAAATCGCCATAATAGCTCCCGCTATCAGCATAACGGTATAGATTATATAAAACCACGGTGCCTTGGTAGGATGATGCTCAAGAGAGCGCTTGTAACCGCTGACCTCGCCCAACCCCCAGGCTGTAGCCAGAGAGACTACGATTGCCGCCACCAGTGACGCCCCGACCATACCCATCGCGAACAGAATAGTCCCCACTGTCTTACCTAAATACGGCGTCAGGGCGTCCGCTATCTGTTGTACCGTATTCAATGATTCACCGGGATGGTCCTTACCGATAGTGGCCGCGACAGCCACCAAAATCGCTATCATGATAATCTGAGTGATAACCGCGCCGAAAGCCGTATCCCGACGCGTCGCCCGCAGATCTTTAACCGTCAAGCCCTTATCCACAACCGCGGACTGATGGTAGAATACCATCCAGGGCATAATCACCGCGCCGATGTTCGCTACCGCCAGATAGACGTACCCGCTTTGGCGCCATGGTATCTGAGCCAAACCACTCAGCATCTCCGCGGGACTGGGGTTTGCCCACCAAGCTATCAGTAGAAAGACTAATTCAAAACTGCCGATTAGGATAGCGATACGCTCGACCGAGAGATATGAACCGGTCCAAGCTACTATCGAAAGTAATAGAACGGCCATAGTTACACTCACCCAAGGCGGTATTCCAAAAAGCATACCGGCTCCGGCCACTCCGGCAAACTCAGTAACCAACGCCCCTAAGCAAGCTACCAGCAGCGTAATAACCGAGACCCAAGCCCAGCTTTTACCAAAATGTTCCTTTATGAGCTCGCCATGGCCTTTACCGGTCACCAAGCCTAATCGCACCGCCAGCTCCTGCACCATATAGACAACGGGAATCAATATCAGTTGCAACAGAATGAGTTTATATCCCCATACGGCTCCGCTTTGAGCGGCGGTTATTACACTACCAGCGTCCGTGTCGGCTAACATGACGACTAAGCCCGGCCCGAATATCGCTAGAGCGCCCAATATGTGACGCCGCTTCACAAGCACCTAATCATAGCTAGATTTCTCTTTTTACCTTCAATGTATCTCCAATATTTTGCAGGTAAAATTGCCCAAAAAAAAGCTTCCAACCCTTCTCTTGTCGTGATTAAAATCCCCGCCGGCATACAACCTCCACTACTCGTTTGTTATGATTACTTTAGCATAATTGTTAGTATACCCAATTAAAATTGTTAGTCAACCCTAATTTTGGTTTTTTTATTTGACTAGACATTTACTCTAATTTATCCTAGAAGTCCTATATAAAAGAGTCTAGAATTAAAGGTGTAAAATGTCACCGCCCGCGAGAATGGGGGTTGTGTAGCCGCGGAGCTTGGTCCGCCCGTGAAAAATTAAGGTAAGTGAAATATAGTGACAACTCCTAGAAGCGAAGAATACCTGGAAGCTATTTATAAGATTCAGGAAGAAACAGAAAAAGCGGTAAGCATATCAAAGGTGGCCGAATATTTGGGACTTTCCGCCGCCTCAGCTTCGGAAATGGTAAAGCGCTTAAAACAGAACGGCTCAACATAGGTGGCTTAACTATTCCTGCCAATTCAGATATGACTTTTTTAATAATAGGATATGCAGATTCATATATTAGTGTTGGTAATTCTGGATTCTG
>CAJVYJ010000102.1 GCA_913009475.1 uncultured Actinomycetes bacterium
TTTGGGCTGCGTCCGCGGGTAATTCATCATAATGGGAGAAGCTGATAGAATAACTGCCGCGACCACCGGTTATCGAGCGTAATTCCGTCGAATATTTCGCGATTTCTCCCAAGGGAACCTTAGCTTTTATCAGCTCTTTCCCCACCAACGGTTCAATGCCGATTATCTTGCCGCGCTTACCGCTAAGATCGCCCATAACGTCACCCGTGTTTGCGTCCGGTACGATGACCTCGATATTATATATGGGTTCCAGCAGATATGGCTTTGCTTCCATAACCGCTTTTTTAAAAGCCAAAGAGCCGGCTATCTTAAAAGCCATTTCCGAAGAGTCGACCGGGTGATAAGAGCCGTCAACCAAAGTAACTCGGAAATCAACGGTTGGATAATGGGTAAATACGCCTTTTTCCATCGATTCACGAATGCCTTTTTCCACTGCCGGAATATAATTTTTCGGGACGGCCCCGCCAAATATTTTATCGACAAACTCAAAACCTTCTCCTCGCGGCAACGGCTCCAACTCTATCCATACGTCGCCGAATTGCCCCCGTCCACCCGTCTGCTTTTTATATCTGCCCTGTACTTTTACTTTTCTTTTAATGCTTTCCCGATAAGCTATCTTAGGGGCGGAAGTTTCGACTTCCAGTCCAAATCTCCTTGCTAATCTATCCAGGATTATCTCTAAATGCAGAAAACCAAGGCCGGACAAGATATTTTCGTGAGTAACCGGATTGCGTCTAAACGATAGTGTTCTATCTTCCTCCGTCAATTTATGTAGCGATGACCCTATCTTTTCATCATCACTTTTTGCCTTTGGCTTTATCGCCAAAGCCACCAGAGGTTCGGGAAGATCGATGACTGGAAATATAATCGGGCCGTCGCTGTCCGCTAAAGTGTCCCCGGTGTTAGTTACCGTTAATTTAGGTATGGCGCCTATATCTCCGGCTGTTATTTCTTTGGTTTCCAGTTGTTCTTTGCCCATCATGTAGTAGAGATGACTAACTCTTTCTTTCTTATCATGACTATAATTAAAAATATGTGAATCAGCCCGCAGTGTTCCGGAAAAAACTCTTACCAGGTTCAATTTCCCCACGTAAGGGTCGGAAATCGACTTAAAAACAAAAGCCGACATATCTGAGCCGGCATCGGGTTGGCGGAATATCCTCTTATCTTTATTATCCGGATCATTGCCAACGATATCACCACGATATCTGGGCGACGGCAGACAACGTATGATTTCCTTTAATAACTCCGTCGAACCCACGTTATTTAGAGCCGAACCACAGAGAACCGGCGCTAGTTTATTTTCATGGACCGCTTTTTTTATCCCGGCGATCATCTCGTTCGTGCTTAGTTCACCATTGTCAAAATAGTTTTCCAATAAATTGTCATCAGACTCGGCGATAGCTTCCATCAACTGTTCTCGGTAAGTGTTTAATTTGTCTTGGAGTTCACTAGGTATGCTTGTTTCAATCATCTTGTCGGATGCAAAGGTATATGCCTTGTCTTCCAGTATATCGATTATACCGTTGAAATCAGCCTCTTTTCCTATCGGCAACTGCAATGCGGCTACGGTCTTACCGAAATACGCTTGTAAATCAGTCAGTATCTTGTCAAAATCAGCATTCTCCTTATCCAATCTATTGACAAAAAACATCCGCGGATAATTATTATCTTCCATCAAAGACCAAGCTTTTTCAGTTTGTACTTGGACGCCGCCTACCGCATCGACTACGATAATACCACCGTCAACTGCGCGTTTGGCGGATATAACCTCGCCGATAAAATCAGCATAGCCCGGTGTATCGACCAGGTTGATCTTATGTTCATTCCATTCGCAGGCGGCTACTGCCGTGTTGATAGATATCCGTCTCTTTTTTTCCTCGGGTCCATAGTCAGTTGTTGTCTGTCCGTTATCTATTCTTCCTAAACGATCGATGGCGCCGGTTGAAAAGAGCAGGGCTTCAGCTAAAGAGGTTTTTCCCGAACCACTGTGTCCAGCCAAAATAACATTGCGAATTTTTTCCGTGGTGTAAGATTTCATGATTTCTCCTTGTAGAGTTATAGAGAGCATGACTTACCTTTAAAGGATATCTTAAGGTCAAATTAATTTCAAATAAAATATATTTATTGTCTTTGCCCGTTGAGATTTTATATTTATCAAATAAATAAATCAATAAATATTGAAACTTTAGATATTAGTACTATAATATTAATAGTTTTTAATTGGTCTGTCGATAAATGACAATATTTTAAAAATTCATTTTTTTATTAATCGGGTAGAAGAAATATCCTGAAATCAGGTGCTGCATGTTTCATAATATGAAATGTCCTCACTGCGGAAAAAAAATTCGCAGTCAAGCGGTTTTTTGTTTAGATTGCGGCCGTCGTATAGACGACAAAGGTTATTCTATTGAAGGCGATACCGGTAAGATAGTCACTAAAGCCGATGGTGGAGGGTTTCTACTTACCGGCCCATTAGGCGATAGCATTGCCGAAAATCTTCAGGCGGCACCATATTTAAGAATCACCAAAGGACCGGACCGAGAGATGGTAATTAAGTTAATGGGCAATATTATTATTGGACGCCTGCGAAAAGAGAATAATATAATTTTAAGCGACCCTTATATTTCTCGCCGGCATCTGGCAATAACCGCGTCGGGCCACCGATTCGTGTTAAAGAATATGAGTAAAACCAATGGAACTAAGATTAACGGTGATTGCGTTGACGATTGTGTTCTCAAGGATGGGGATGTAATTGAAATCGGTTATACAGTCATGGTTTTTAAGTCTCAACAAGGGAAATAATGCTCAAAGAGAAACCATAAAGTAGGTTGACCTACAAACCCGCGGCTGCTAAAATATAGCTAGTTTTAGCAGGTAATATTAGTTAGGGATAGTTCACTGCTTTAGTTGGAAAAGAAGATATATTCTAAAAAAGGAGGTGAATGATGAAAAAAATTATTTTTACCCTACTCTTGGTAAGTGCTGTCTTATTAATTATGTTGGTTATGATGGGGCCGGTTTTTGCCGGTACGTCATCGGGAGTATCGGTTACCGTCACCGCTAAAAATATTTCTATTAGCGTCTCTCCGACTACTTATAATTATGGTGTCTTGGCTTTAGGTACAACCACGGAGACCGCGTCCTCTTTTACGGCCACTAATGACGGCAACGTTACGGAAAACTTTTTAATCAGAGGCGCTGATACCGCTAACTGGGCTTTGGCGGCTACACCCGGAACCGATCAGTATGAGCATGATTGGAAACGAGGCAGCGGCAGTTATGCGGCGCTAACAACCAGCAACGCAGCAGCCGGAGGGTCGGTGTTGGCGGGGGCTAACTTGCCAAATTATAAATTTCAAATCCATATGCCGACATCAAGTGCGAGTTATGCGCAACAAGCCACGACTGTAACGTTTGTCGCCACTGAGTAAATTTAAGATCATCGGGTTTAATAATCTCAATAAAATATTGAGATTATTAAGTGCTGTAAAAAATTAGGCGGTAAGGATGAATAAAATACCGGCGATTGCCGCGAGTTTATTAATAATGGCCTCATCCCTGGCAATGGCCAGTCCTTCAATGGTGCTTAAAGAGAAGTCGCGGCCCAGAACGGTCTCAGTGACTACGGATGAATTTGCTCCGGACCAGATAGTAGTAAAGTTCAAAGCGACTGCTGATGATTCAGAAATCGAGCAAAAAATCGTTAATGATGGTGACGGCAAGGTTTACGAAAGCCCTTATGAAAAAGTAAAAGTCTTAAAGATACCGCTGGGAACTTCGCTGAAACAGGCTATGCAACGTTACCGCGGGGACAATCGGGTTGAGTATGTAAAACGAGATTATGTGATGAAAGCTACCATGGTACCGACTGACCCGTACTATTCGCTACAATGGAATTTTTTTAATTCCACCTACGGCGGTATAAATATGCCGGCTGCCTGGGATAAAAGCAGCGGTCAAGGGGTCGTGACGGCTGTAGTCGATACCGGTGTCGCTTATGAAAATTATGGCACTAAATACGCGCAAGCGCCGGACTTGGCCGGAGTTAACTTTATTCCCGGTTGGGATTTTATTAACAATGATTCTCACCCTAATGATGATGATGGTCATGGAACTCATGTTACCGGGACAATAGCCCAATCCACCAATAATGGTATCGGTACCGCCGGTATTGCCTATAATGCCTCCATAATGCCGGTGAAGGTGCTTGACCAAAATGGTAATGGCAGCTATGTTCAGGTAGCTGACGGTATTAGATACGCGGCTGATCACGGCGCTAAGATAATTAATATGAGTCTGGGCGGTACGGTTCCCGATACATATTTAGAAGACGCGGTTCGCTATGCATACAACAAAGGTGTTACCATAATTGCCGCGTCCGGTAACGACGGCGCTGCCGCCGTCGATTATCCGGCGGCTTATAATGCCTATGTTATCGCTGTCGGCGCTACCAGATATGACGAACAAAAAGCTTATTATTCCAATAGTGGCTCTGCTTTGGATATAACCGCTCCCGGCGGTGATGATACGGTCGATCAAAACGGCGACGGTTACATCGACGGTATTCTACAGCAAACATTCGCGCCGCCGAAATATAAAGTTTTCAACTATTATTTTTATACCGGGACGTCGATGGCGACTCCTCATGTCAGTGGTGTCGCCGCTCTGATTTTAGCCCGTAACTCCACCTTTACTCCCGACCAAGTAAGAAATTTTATTCAATCGACGGCCGAAGACCACGGGCCGCCGGGTTGGGACGCTGATTACGGGTGGGGGATAGTTGATGCCAATGCCGCTGTTCCTAATCTTTCAATTAGTTTAAATAGTGACGGCCAGGTTAATCTAGGGACAATTGCTCTGGGAGCTACGACTTCAACCCCTCCAGGCAGCGAAGAAACCGTTATGGTCGACGCCGGACCGGCTGATCTGTCGATACGGTCTTCTGATTTCACCGCCGGCTCCAACCACTGGTTGCTGTCAACATCGGCCGGGCCGGAAGCGGTTAAATGGGAATTTTCACCAGATGATTTAACGTGGTATACATTTTTCGCTTCGGCAACCGATTATCCTTTAGCTGTCGGTGTTAATGGGGGTAACCAACAACCAGTCTATTTTCGCCTGACTATGCCTACTAACACTATTTCTAATATTCAGCATAGTTCAGCGGTGACTATTGTAGCCAGTTCGCCTTAGATATGATGTAAAAAAAAGGAGGTATTTGTTTGCGGCGCGTAAATTATTTACTGATAGCATCAGCATTTTTAATATTGATTATAACTTCCACTCCGGCATTGGCGAAGGTCGGTGTGGGTATCAATCTGGGTAAGATAAAAGTCAATCAACCGCTTTATGCCGGCGGCAGGTATAGTTTAGCTAAAATGTCCGTGATAAATACCGGCTCGGAATCGGGGGAATATAAACTTAGTATCAGTTACTTAGAGGGACAAAAGAAGTTAAAACCTGAGGCTGAGTGGTTTAAATTTTCTCCGGAAATTTTTTTTCTTAAACCGGGAGAAGCAAAACAAGTAGAGATAGATATACTCTTACCGTTAAACGCTGAAGCCGGTCAATATTTTGCCTTTGTTGAAGGGCAACCGGTTTCCAAAAAGAAAGGTATGGCGATAGGTGTTGCCGCTGCCGCCAAGTTAACATTTAGTGTTAGGTCATCAAGTTTATTCTGGTCGATTATTAATAGATTGAAAGCCATAATTTTAAGTACGGCTCCATATTCATATATCCTCTTTGGCTTGTTGGCGCTGGTTTTAGTCTTAATAATTCTCAGGCGATATGTGACGGTTAGTATTAGGAAACGGGATACCAAGAAGTGATTAAACTGTTCTCAGATGAACATCGTATATTTCGGCGGTTTATATTTATAGCTATGCTTTTTTCATTCTTTTCGAGCATGGGTCTGCACACGGCTGTTGCTGATTCCAGTTCAATTAATTTCTTTGTTACTCCTAATCCGTTGTCAGTGAAAATAAAGAAGATGGAACCGATTGACAGACACCATTATAGATCGAGGCATCGGCGATATAGACTGCCGGCCGTGGTCACCAATAATGGCGGCTCGGCCATTAGAGGGCTTAGAGTGAGATTAATATTGCCCCCCGGCTTAAAAGTTAAAAATAATCTAAAAATATTAGCTGTATTGCCTGGTAAAAGAAGTAGGAAATTAACTTGGATGCTAAGGGCTTCCAAAAAAGGAGACTATTTGGTTCAGATTGAAGCGGTGGGTGTTATTATTGGGAGCGGGCAACTGGTCCGCGCGACCGCCGTCCAAAATATTTCTTTGGACCATGATTACGAAGATGGTCATGAAGGCCGGTTTAGGATGAGAAGATGGCTACTATTTCCCAGCTACCGAGATTTCTTTGGTTTTATCTTTTTTCGGTGGCTTTGATTCTTGGGTCGGATGGAAAAACTACGTAAAATAATTATTAATCAGATAAAAGAGAGCGGCCCGATTACTTTCCGTGACTTCATGGAGCTGGCGCTCTACCACCCGCGGTTGGGTTATTACAATCGAGCGGTTGAGATAGGGAAGAACGGCGATTATTATACTGCGTCCAACGTTTCGCGTCTCTTTGGGCGTCAGCTGGCTAAAGAGATCAAGGACGGATTCGCGAATAAAACTACCGATGAGCCGTTTTATATCGTTGAGTTAGGGGCCGGCTCCGGTCAGCTGGCAGCCGATATCTTAAGTGAGCTTGGCAGCGAATCTGAACTGAATGAAGTTAAATATATTATTGTTGAAAA
>CAJVYJ010000103.1 GCA_913009475.1 uncultured Actinomycetes bacterium
GTCCCCGACCGAATCGCTGGTAACATAGAACAAGGGTTGCGCTCGTTGCGGGACTTAACCCAACATCTCACGACACGAGCTGACGACAACCATGCACCACCTGTAATCCTGTCTCGAAAGAGGGCTGTATTTCTACAGCTTTCAAGAATATGTCAAGTCTGGGTAAGGTTCTTCGCGTTGCATCGAATTAAGCCACATGCTCCACCGCTTGTGCGGGCCCCCGTCAATTCCTTTGAGTTTTAGTCTTGCGACCGTACTCCCCAGGCGGGGCACTTAATGCGTTAGCTTCGGCACAGAAGGAGTTGATGACCTCCTACACCTAGTGCCCATCGTTTACGGCTAGGACTACCAGGGTATCTAATCCTGTTTGCTCCCCTAGCTTTCGCACCTCAGCGTCAGTAACAGTCCAGGAAGCCGCCTTCGCCACTGGTGTTCTTCCTAATATCTACGCATTTCACCGCTACACTAGGAATTCCGCTTCCCTCTCCTGTACTCTAGCCTACCAGTTTCAAGTGCAATTCTTCAGTTAAGCTGAAGTATTTCACACCCGACTTGGCAAACCGCCTACGTGCTCTTTACGCCCAATAAATCCGGACAACGCTTGCCCCCTACGTATTACCGCGGCTGCTGGCACGTAGTTAGCCGGGGCTTCTTCTGCAGGTACCGTCAACGCTAGGCGCCTTCGTCCCTGCTAAAAGGAGTTTACAATCCGAAAACCTTCATCCTCCACGCGGCGTTGCTGCGTCAGGCTTTCGCCCATTGCGCAATATTCCCCACTGCTGCCTCCCGTAGGAGTCTGGGCCGTATCTCAGTCCCAGTGTGGCCGATCGCCCTCTCAGGCCGGCTACCCATCGCAACCTTGGTGAGCCGTTACCTCACCAACAAGTTAATGGGACGCGGGCCCCTCCCGGAGCGCCGGAACTTTCGTTAAGCTGTCATGCGACAAAATAACGATATCTGGTATTAGCTGGTGTTTCCACCAGTTATCCCAATCTCCGGGGTAGGTTGCCCACGTGTTACTCACCCGTTCGCCACTAGGTCTTCAGGAAAGCAAGCTTTCCTTGGACCTCGTTCGACTTGCATGTGTTAAGCACGCCGCCAGCGTTCGTCCTGAGCCAGGATCAAACTCTCCGTAGAAATCATAAACCGCGGCTAAAGCCGACAGTTATAATTCAAAATCGAGCTTGAGTTCTGCTCTTATTAGTTGTCCGCTCCGATTACTTATTATCTAAGAACCGGAGTTGACGGGTTTGGTGAAACTCGAGTTAAACTCGATTCCACCTTTTTTTCTTATACTGGCTTTTAGTACTGTTTAGTTTTCAAGGACCATATTGGCTGAAAATCGCTCTTTAGATAAAAAAATCGCTGTGAAAATTTTTCGCAGCGACAGATGCGTAAGTTTATTAAATTTAAACTATACGCCTGTCGCCCCCGTTCTGAAAGATATAAAAATTTTCAAATTATTGACACTCCATTATTACCAAAGAGCAGCCTTCATCAATTTAATAATATACCACTTAAAGATAAGTGTCAAACAAAAAAATATATTTTGCTCCGCGTTTCTATCTCCTCTATCTCCGCAGGCAGTAGTCATACTCTAGGTGTTCTTTGCCCATAAGTCAAGAGCTTTTTTCTTAAAATATTCTGATTTTTTTTGCCGGCTTTTAATTTTTGTTTTAACCTCATCTAGCTGGTTGTTTACCCAGCCGCCAGGATCGGCAATAACCTTAGATTTACTTACACTCATTATCCGACTCATTAATTTATTCGCTTCATCCTTTAATTTGTTATATTGGGCCGGCTGATTGTTTAAACCGCTCTCCGCCATCATTTTTAATTTATCGACTAAAACCGGGCCCTGAGATATCCGAGCCCCATATTCGGAAAGAGCCGGCGATGAGTCATTGCTAATGTTATTGACAATATCTTCAGCTTCTTTAAAAGTAGCCGTTACCTGAGGCGCGGCTGAAATAACATCGGCATAACGCCCGCTATTATTAAGGACTATCAGCTGATTACTCTTATTAACCGCTTGCTGAAATTTACGGGCACCTTGGCTTACCTTGGTTAAAGTGTCGTCGATTTTATCGGCTCTTAAGATCAATTCTTTTGTCAGATTTAAACTCTCCAGCGATTCCGAAGTGCTTTTAAACATCAAGTCAGCGGTTTTTGTTTCCCAAAGAAAAGTAGCGACTTTTTTCATTCGTTTAAAATCGCGACCGGCTAAGTTGAATTCATAATTGGATTTCTTGATTGAAATGGAGATATCAGCGACAGCTTTTTGCCGCTCTCTCTTGGTGTCTAATTGTTTTAACTTACCGGCCGACTTGATGCTTTTTTGCAGTTGTTTGAGTCCGCCGTTAAAATGCCCCAGACCATTTTGAAAATTTTTTTCCACTCGCAGGCCTTTAAGGCCTAGGTAAAATAGAACGATTAAAACCGCGGCTACCAGCAGACCGGCTATGACAATAACCGGTAAGCAACCTCGCGAACGTCTCTTTTTTCCAGGCAACACACTACGAGTAAGGCTACGCATTTTATACTAATTTTATTCTTTTGCGCGGCCGTTTGCCGATTTCCAAGATACCACCATCGGTGATTTTAATCTCAGCGTTCGGTTCAGTCAGTTTCACGCCGTTTAAGCGAACTCCGCCTTGCGCCGCTAAACGCCTGGCGGCGCCATTTGACGCGGCGGCACCCTCAAGTTTAACCAAGCGCGGTAGCCAAATCCGGCCGTCCTCAAGTGATTGGGCTGATATTTCCAGTTCGGCGACGCCTTCGTCGGCAACACCGGTTTTTTTAGACCCGCTAAATCTGGCTTTAAATTCAACTTCAGCTTTTTTAGCGATGCCAGCGTCATAATATATAGTGACTATTTCTCGAGCCAACTTACCCTTGATGTCACGCGGGTGAAGTGAGTTATCTTTTAGACCTTTTTCGATCTTAATAATTTCTGTTTCATCAAGGAGTGTCGCCAGGCGAAAATATTTTACCATCAGTTCGTCAGGGATTGACATAACTTTCCCATACATATCCCAAGGCTCAAAAGTCAGACCGATATGATTGCCGTAAGATTTACTCATTTTGCGCTTGCCGTCAGTACCTTCAAGCAATGGTAAGGTCAGACAGACCTGCGGCTCCAAGCCCATTTTTTCCTGTAGCTCGCGACCGGCTAACAGATTAAATTTCTGATCGGACCCGCCCAGCTCAATATCCGCTTTTAAGACCACTGAATCATAAGCCTGCATCACCGGATAGAGAAACTCATGCAGCCCGATCATCTCATTATTTTTATAGCGTTTTTCAAAATCATCACGCTGCAACAGCGAGGTAACGGTAAAGCGTCCGACCAGTTCCAATACTTTATCCATCGTTAAAGAAGCCAGCCAATCGCTATTGAATTCAAGCCGAGTTTTACTTTTATCCAATATTTTGAAAGCTTGACCAGTATAAGTTTTCGCGTTGGTTTTTACCTGCTCAGCCGTTAAATGAGGACGGGTTTTTGAACGGCCGGTCGGGTCGCCGACCATAGCGGTAAAATCGCCGATAATTAGCACTACTTGGTGGCCGAAGTCCTGAAATTGGCGCAATTTACGCAGCGGCACCGCGTGCCCCAGATGTAAATCGGGCGCTGTAGGATCCACCCCTAATTTAACGATTAGCGGCCTATTTTTTTGTAGCTTCTTTTTTAAGCCATCACTGGGCAGTACCTCTAAGGTACCGCTACGCAGTATATTTAATTGTTTTTCGATTTCAGTTTTCATTTTCATCCGATTTTAACACATTTGGAATTAGAGAGTAGGGCAAGAAGCATAGAGGGGAGAAAGAACGCGAGGTGTGAGGCGCAAGAAGCGAGGAGTTTAGGGCGCAGATTGTAGGATACGCAAAAGGTGTAGGGGCGAGGCGTGCCTCGCCCGTGAAAAAGAAAAACGTTGTAGGAGCAGGAGACATACCTGGCCCGTAACAAAATAATAAAAATAAATAAAAGCGGTTGGCCGTGGATTCCCGATCGGAGTCGGGAATGACAAGCGTCATAAATATCTATACTCCCGCACTCCAGAGTGCGGGAGTATAGCTCGATTGTTTAACTGTTTTCCGATTATTACGCGATTTAGACCTCCGGAACTCTTATCTTCCCTCCACGCCTCTTCTGTCTCCAACGGCTGTCCAAGAGCAATATTGCAACTTAAAGATATATTATTATGCTATAATCACAGCTAAAGTATGAACACATTATCGGCAGCCATTTATTTTCAATTTCACAGCGTCGATAAATTTCATATCGAACTTTTAAATATTGCAAGTTACTGAAAGTTAGTATAGATAAAGTGTCAGCTAGAAAACGCCGCCAGGCAAAAGCGAAAAAAAAACAAAAACACATTAAAACGCTGGCTATCACCACCGTCATAGTCTTAATTGCGATTTTGATGATAGTATCGACCCTTTTTGTCGCCGTGGCGATTGCCGCTTACAATGTTCCCAAAATCAAGACGTCGCGTTTACCTCAGCACGCGCAGACATCAAAAATATTTGACTCCGACGGTAATTTGATTACTAATCTGTACGTGGAGCAAAATCGTATCAATGTGCCGTTGGACCGTATTTCACCCAACATTCAAAGGGCGGTTATCGCCACTGAGGACCAACGCTTTTACGAGCACGAAGGTGTTGACTGGAAAGCTATCAGCCGGGCTTTATTCGCGGATATTGAAAGCGGCAAGATAGTTGAAGGCGGCAGCACCTTGACCCAACAGTTCGTGAAAAATACTTTTGTCACACCGGAACAGACTTTTAATCGCAAGATAAAAGAAGCAGCACTGGCTTATCAAATCGAAAAACAATACTCAAAAAAAGAGATACTTACGGGTTATCTAAATACCATCTTTTTCGGCCAGTCATCGTATGGAGTGGAGACAGCCTCGCAAACTTATTTCGGCAAAAGCGCCGCCGACCTGAATCTACCTGAATCGGCCTTACTGGCCGGTATGATCAGGTCCCCGAATATCTATTCTCCTTACACTAATCCGGATAAGGCCAAAAGACGGCGCGATCTGGTAATCGATTTAATGTTGAAGCAAAAAAAGATAAACGCGGCTGAGGCAAACACGGCTAAAGAAACACCGGTCCAAGTCGTGCCGATTCAGGCAAACCAGAGCAAATATCCTTATTTTGTCGATTATGTTAAAGAGCAAATTATGAATGACCCAAAATTCGGCGCCACCAATACTCAGCGGGCCAATACTCTCTACCGTGGCGGCCTGCGCATATATACGACCATCGATCCAAGAATGCAGGCCATAGCGGAAGATGTAGCTTGGAATACATTGAATCGACCGGATGACCCGGCCAGCTCATTGGTGGCCATCGAACCTAAGACCGGTTACATAAAAGCTATGGTCGGAGGGCATGATTATCAAAAGCAAAAATTTAATTTGGCCGTTCAGTCCCGACGCCAGCCGGGGTCATCATTTAAACCATTTGTTCTGGCCACCGCGATAGAGGAAGGAATACCCGTCGATAAAACCTATAATTCCAGTGGCGCTACCTTTAAGGTTCCCGGGGGTACATGGAAGGTGGGTAGCCATAGTATGGGTAAGATCTCACTTAGAAAAGCTACCGCGTTTTCCGTCAATGGAGTGTTCGCCCGCTTGATTTTAGAAATTGGAGCGGAAAAGGTAGTCTCCGTCGCCCATAAACTGGGAATTACATCACAAATTAATGCTTATCCGGCCATCGCTTTAGGCGGTCTGAATAAAGGGGTGTCACCTTTAGAGATGGCGTCCGCTTATAGTACTTTCGCCAATAACGGTTTGCACGCCCAACCAACATCCATAACTAAAATCACTGATGCCAACGGCAAAATATTAAAAGAAAATATACCGGAAGCGGAGGCCGCCATCGACCCGGTTACAGCGTATTTAGTCGATAGCGTCCTGGCCGATGTTATAAAATATGGTACAGGTAGAAGTGCCGGCATCGGCCGGCCGGCAGCCGGTAAAACCGGCACAACGGAACATTATAGCGATGCCTGGTTTGTCGGCTTTACTCCGGAACTGTCCACCGCCGTTTGGGTAGGCTACCCGCAAAGCCGGCGCCATATGACCAATGTCCATGGGAGAACAGTATTCGGCGGAACATTCCCGGCGGAAATTTGGCAAAAGTTTATGGTAAGAGCGTTAAAGAATATACCGGCCACTAATTTTGAGCGGCCGAAACACGGCATTATTACTGTCAGCATAGATAAAGAAACCGGCCTTTTAGCCACCCCTTACTGCCCACCGGAGAATGTAATCAAAGTTACTGTTTCTAAAGAAACCCGGCCGAAAAAGTATTGCAATCTCCACAAAGCGCCGGCCATGGTAAAAATACCCGATGTTGTCGGCATGAATATCGACCAAGCGCGAGCCGCGCTGACCGGCGCCGGTTTTGTGGTTGCAACAAACTCCACCCCAGCCGGCGGTATCCCCAGTAAACAAGTAATATCTCAATCCCCGGCCGCGGAATCGGAAGCACCGCAGGGGTCCACTGTTACGCTGACTATCAGTGCCGAGATCGGAAGAGCGTCGTGTAGGGAAAGAGTGTAGATCTCGGTGGTCGCCGTATCATTAAAAAAAAAAAAAAAAAAAGAAAAAACAGAGAAAAAACACAAACAAAACAAAACAAAAACAAAAAAAAATAAAAAAGTAGGTATGTACAGGTGACAGTGACTAGTTGG
>CAJVYJ010000104.1 GCA_913009475.1 uncultured Actinomycetes bacterium
GTAGTGACTAGCTGTGGAATCTTATCTCTAGTCGTGAACTAGATGGTTCTTGTAGTGTGTTCACTGTATTCTGCAGTATAGTGTTCTACTTTTTTTTTTTAATGATACGGCGACCACCGCGATCTACACTCTTTCCCTACACGACGCTCTTCCGATCTCGCCAGCTTTAAGCCACCCCCGGAGGCCAGCGGATGAGGCGCGTCTATCCAAGCGCCCTCGAACATAGCCAGAGGCTCTTCGTAGGTATTTAAGGCTCTGGTCTTAAAGCTGAAGGTATAGTTGCTCGCCATATGATTGCCGGCGATGTCGGTGATACCGGTCATAAGAGTAGCCGTGTAAGTGGTGTCGTAACTTAAGGCTTGGTTGGGCTTTAGATAAACGGCAGTAGCTGAGGAATCGGTGGAGACAACCGCTGGAATAGTAGTAGTTGAGCCCTGCCGGTTTAGGTAAACGGTAGTGTTATTTATGGTAGGGGTATCCACGGCTTCCGAGAAGACGGCGGAGACGGTGGTATCGACGGAGATATCGGCGGCGGTGTTGGTTGGAGCGGTTCCGGTGACGGCGGGTGACGTGGTGTCAGCGGGCGAGGGCGCTCCACTGCTCTCAGAGCTATACCCACTTAAATTGTTACTGGTATCATAAGCCTTTAAAGCTACATAATAAGTTTGACCGTTGGTTAAGCCGGTTAATTTATATTCATTAACATCGTAAACATCGACTGAATCGGTATAAACACCGGGTGACGTTCCCCAAGATAGCTTATAACCGGCGGTATCGGCGGAAGCGCTGTGCGTCCAAGTAATATCGAGAGTACCGCCGCCAATCCCGGCAGCGGCGGCAAGTACGGCCGTCGGCGGAGTAGGCGCCGCAGAGTCGCTGTCGCTAATGCCGGCGGCTTTGATATTATTATCATATGCCTCCGGGGAGAGCGTATCCTGGGCCCAAGCCACTAAACCGGTACCGGCGCCGGGGTTGCCTAGCAGAGTTGGACTTTTGTCAAAGGTTCCACTAACTGAAGCGGTTTGCCAAATCAAGCTGCCGCTTAAGTTATAAATTTTTGTTTGGCTATAGAGAATATTAAAACCAGAGTCAACCGCGTCAACTCCCAGGGCAAATTTATTACCCCAAAGAGAGGGAGTAGTCAACAGATCAGCGCTATCGTTAAGAACATGAGTAGGAGGACCGGGACTATTAAAGTCATACATATAAACATCATGGCTGCTGTTATCCAGCCAAATTACTTTATCGCGGTAGATAGACAGCCGGGGCTTGCCGGTGACGCCGGAGGCTAACCGGGTAAGGGTGGAGGTATTAAGATCGTAACTGTAAATACTATAAATATCACCACTGCCTTGCGACCAGACCACCCGATGACCATAGACCCGCGGCTCATCTATATAGGCTGATGATGAAGTAGTCAAACGCTTCAGGGCCGGGTCGGGGTTGGGGCGCGAACTTTCCCGATAGTTGGGAATACCGTTATTGTTGCTGTCAACCGATAGATCGTATAGATAAACATCATAATTATTACCGCCGCCGTCGCGGGCGTCGAGCCAAACTACATAGTTGCCGAAGATATCCGGCTGCACTTGCTTGGCGGTTGAGGTAGTTAACTGATAAGTGGAGCCGCCAATTTCATTTAGATATATATCATAATTACCATTGCCGCTGTTGGGATATTTAGGTATATCAGCGTTACGCCCATCTTGCCAGACAATTCTACTACCCCAAATAGAAGGATGACGCTGGTCGGCATCGCCCGCCGGCGCTGTAATCAGGGCGGCGCTACCCGTACTTTTTTGGTAAAGATAGATATCGCCGATGTAGGTATAGACATAGCCCGTACCTGTCCAGACGCTCTCACCGGTCATCTTAACATAAGTTACGTTACGCTGATAAGCGTCGAGCTGAGCGCTGAAGTTATTATTGCCATTGTCAATATTTGTTACCGGAGAGTAGCCGGCATAACTGGAAGACGGGGTTAGAAATAAAGCTAAAAACAAGAATGATATAACCGCTAAGGTTATAGATACTCTTCTATGATTTGAATTTAATTTCAGTGCCGACTTTATCATCGAAACAACTCATTTATCCGCGGTATGTATTGATACTTGACTAGATTTATATTTACATTTATATTATAAGGGTGATAAGTAACAATTGCAACAAATAGGTAAACTTTATGGATCAAGATCTAAAACCCCATTCGCATAAAAAAGACAGCAAGAACACTATTTCCGCTTGGCTCGATAATAAGACTTTTTATACGGTTATTTTTTTAATACTGGCAGCCCTAGCTATCGTCCTCGTCTTCTACCTATTTTCAAGCCGTAATACCCACAGAAGACTTAACGCGCCGCCGCCCAATTACAGCGCTCTATATAATGACGCGAATAAAGCTTTAAAAAAGAAGGATTTGGATAAAGCTCAACAAGACTTACAAAAAATCGTGCTTACCAATCCTAAATACAAAGACGCTAAAAAGAAACTGGTATCGGTTACTGAGGAAAATTTATATCAAAAGATTCTAAAAAGTTTGAAAGAGGGTAACATTAAAAATGCTCAAAAATATTTAGATCAATTGGCGCTATATGATCCTAATTACAAAGACAGCCAAGCTATCAGGGCTGATATTAAAGACGGCACCTATGACAGCGGCTTGGCCGGTAATATACCCGGGAGTAACAACACCGGTAACAACAGCGGCACCAACCCCTCCGGCGGTGGTAGCAACGGCGGCACCAACCCCTCCAGCGGTAATAGTAGCGGCACGACTCCGCCTGACGGAGGCAGCAATGTCAATGAGCCGACCGAGTCACCGCTGGCTATTTTACCGGTTGATCTAAGCGGCTACAATATGCTGCAAAAGCAGTGGTTAAAAGAACCCTCCGACGCCGAAGCCGTTTACCGAGCCAAGGGAAACACGGACAAGGACAAGAAGCGCCGCTTGAATGTTGATCTTGTGGTAATCAATATCGTTAAGTATGATAGTAAAGCTAAAGCCCAAAAACAGTTATTTATTAAAGAAGGAAATTTCAGCGACAACAGTGAGGTTATCAGTATTAACGGTCATGACGCCTATTACGGCCGTTATCCGAAAGAGGAGTTTCCCAGAGCCTCGATTTTAACCTGGACAATTAACGATTGGTTTTTCTCGGTAACAGCCATTCCCGGCAAATGGTTAATATCCAATTCTGATTCGTCATATGTGAACGATTATTTGAAAACAACTGTTACCGATGTAACTAAAGCCTTCGGTTTCTAGAAGCGCGGCCGCCAACCCAATCTGCGGCGCTCCACCCCACAAAGTAAAACAATACTTTGCGGGGGCCCCGGGTTATCCTCGGTCTCATTTCGCCTATGTTTGCCGCCGTGGCGGCACCCCCACCCTAACCCTCCCCCGTCCAGGGGGAGGGGATACAAGCAAGCTAATCCTACTCTGTCAAGGGGTGCAGACGGTAAATGCAAGTCCAGAGGTTAAAGTCCGGAGCAATGAAAATAGCAAAGCATAAAAGTGCAAAACGTGTAGGGGCGGAGTTTATCTCCGCCCGTGAAAGCCGATACTTTTTGTCATTCTCAGCTCTCCAACGTTTGTCATTCTTGTGTTCCAACGTTTGTCATTCTTGTGTTCCTACGTTTGTCATTCTTGTGTTCCAACGTTTGTCATTCTTGTGTTCCTACGTTTGTCATTCTCAGCTTGACTGGGAATCCAGGTAAAGAGGTGCATTGGAGTCAAGGTCTGTAAAGTGATAAAAGGCACGGGTGGCCGTGGATTCCCAGTCAAGCTGAGAATGACAGCGCTATGGCATGAGAAATGACAAACATAAGGGGACCGGGAATAACCGTGCTTGTCATCCCCGACCTGATCGGGGATCCATGGAAAAACATGCACTATCTGAATAACAATGTCAGAGATCGGAAGAGCGACGCGTAGGGAAAGAGTGTAGATCGCGGTGGTCGCCGTATCATTAAAAAAAAAAAAGTGCCACTTTCCACTCGCGGTTCCAATTCTTCAACTGTTTTTCTCTTTGTATGGCGCTATTAATATCAGAGGTGCTTTCAAAGAAGACCAATTTATCGACATTATATTTTTTACTAAAACCTGAAACCATCTTCTTTTTATGCTCATAGACTCTTCTCTCTAAATTATTTGTAACGCCAATATAGAGAGTGCCATGTTTTTTGCCGGCTAATATATATACATAGTAAGTTTTCACAATCTTAGTTTACTGGACTCTTGGCTATACAGGAAGTGATAAAAACACAGATATGTAAGTGCACGGGTGGCCGTGGATTCCCAGTCAAGCTGAGAATGACAAACGTGAGGGCGTGAGAATGACAAGCGTGAGGGCATGAGAATGACAAGCGCGAGGGCATGAGAATGACAGCGCTATGGCATGAGAAATGACAAACATAAGGCGTGCGGGAATGACAACGGTAGAGGAACGCGAATTACACTGGCTTATAGACCGCCATAGTCTTGGCAGCAATGCTGGACCAGGAATATTCGCGCTCCGACAATTCTAAGGCCGCCTCGGACATACGCTTAAGCTTGCTATCATCGGCAAAGAGAGCGCGTAAGGCGGAAGCTAAACACTCCGCGTCACCGGGCGGCACTAAATAGCCGGTTTCTCCATCCAGCACCTTCTCAATCTGGTTCGTAGTCGCGACAACCGGCAGACCATAACTGTAAGCGATGGGAACCAGCGGACTTTGATTGGCCTTTAGGTATGGAAGCACTAAAATATCAGCCGCGCGAAAATAGCGAGCCGCCTTGTCTTTTGGAATATATCGGATATCTAATATGACGCGCGCGGATAACTCATAACGCTTAACCAATTCAACAACATTGCTCTTATTATCAGCTTGGCCGGCTATTATCAGCTTAACCGCCGACCCATTTATTATCAGCGGTTTTAAGGCTTTTAATAAGACCTCCAAACCTTTTTCCGGTGTAATATAACCGAAAAACAACAGCGTTTTCTCTTCTTTTAAACCCAGCTCCCGACGTGCCGCGTCCTTAGTGATTTTGGCTGTTTTTATGCCGGCGCCGATAGGCACAACGCTTATCTTCTTATCAGCTACGTTAAATAACTTGATTATCTCTTGCCGGTCCACCTCTGAATGCGTAATAACCTTATCCACATGACGATAGAGAAAACCATAAAAGTAATCATGGTAAAACCGGCGATGATGCGGCAGTACATTGTGCGCAGTGTAGACGAGCCGCTTAGATAAAGAACGCTTACGAATAATTAGGAACATAATAAAAGGCGCCGACGGTACCCATTGAAAATGAAGTACATCAGCGTTGCCGCGAGTAATAATCTTAAATAGCTCTCTATATTTAGTTAAGAAAAGCCGGCGCGAAGGGAAAAAACGTTTAATAGTAAAATCGGCCCGCTCGCCTTTTAACTCATAATCCTCGGCTGTAATCAAAGTCACAAACTGACCGGCGCTTACCAAAGCGTTACAAAGATTAAAACTGTAATGTGCAAGTTTTCCATGCCCCGTCGGTTCAGCTATGATGATATTCATAACTTAATTCGCAGTTATAACGCTTAGGCAAGCTTTAATTTAATTCGCAGATTTACCGAATTGATAAGTTCACTTAATTGCTCTTTGTCCAGAGCTAAATAACCATTTAATAATTTACCGGCGGCGCGATAAAAGTCAGTCCGCGCGGCCCCGGTCACATCTTCAGCAAATCTGCAAGCCCATTCCAAAAGATGGCCGTTCATAAATTCACTCTCAGCGTTTAAAGTTTTTTTCACTTTATTAAACTGTCCGTCGCGAAACTCCTTGGCCGCTCTTTTGGTCAGCTGAGATAAGAAATCCATTTCCAGACCGATATGGTCGTCCGGTTCCCGATGGATGTTGGTAAATATTAATTTCTGACGAGCATAAGCATACCTTACTTCGATAGTCTCATCCTGAAAAACCAACCTTTTTTTTGAACGATAGACGGATTCATAAGGCGGTGACGGCAACTTACCGGGCCCGATAAATAAATTAACGTAATCCGCTTTTAAATCGTTAATGTTCTCATCGGTCATCAAGTCCGGGTCTTTCAAGTAAAAACTTAAGATTTCCAGCCCGTTTTTTATTATCTCATTATCTTTGCCGGGAAAAACATCGACTAGGTCCTCTTTAATTATAAGTTCCACAAATTCTTTGGATGGTTCTTCAATAAATAATCTTTGTAAGAAACTATAAGCAAATTGGCGTTCAGCCAATACATTTAAGAATCTTTCTTTGCCCATCGGGCGTTTAGATGTTCCTGTCATTTGTCCTCCTAATATTTTTTCATTCATATTCTAACACATTAACGCCGGTGAATAAACCGGAAAGGGGTATGCCACGGATATCTTTTCGTTAGTTGATTTTTTTCTTAGATAACGGGCTTTTTGTCTGATTGTCTTCACCCCCACCCCGGCCCTCCCCCGTCCAGGGGGAGGGGGAAATTAGGTGGCCGTGGATTCCCCACCTATATTCCATTTGTCATCCCCGACCTGATCGGGGATCCATGGAAAAACATGCACTATCTGAATAACAATGTCAGGTCCGCAAACGCTGGAAGAGATAAAAACACAGGGATGTACAGCCACGGGTGGGCATGAATTCCCAGTAAAGCTGAGAATGACAGACCTGAGGGATGAGAGAATGAAAAATGAGGTGGAGAGCGGAGTGGCAGCAGGAG
>CAJVYJ010000105.1 GCA_913009475.1 uncultured Actinomycetes bacterium
TCTGTTTCTTCTTTCTCTTTTTTTCTTTTTTTTTTAATGATACGGCGACCACCGAGATCTACACTCTTTCCCTACACGCGCTCTTCCGATCTCAGAGAAGATAATTGCCGCTCACGCTGGGCGTGACCAAGTTAAACCGGGCGAGCTGATAAAAGTTAAAATCGACTTGGCTTTGGCAAATGACATAACCGCGCCGGGCTCGATTCGCGAATTCAATAAACTGGGGATAGATAAAGTTTTCGACCGGGATAAAGTCGTCTTGGTTCCCGACCATTTCGCTCCTAATCGCAATGTAGAATCAGCCGAGCAGTGTAAGTATGTTCGTGATTTTGCCCGCGCCAAAGAGATTACCAATTTTTTTGAAGTCGGGCGAATGGGAATCGAGCATGCCTTACTACCGGAGCTGGGCCTGGTCGGCCCGGGTGATTTAGTAATCGGTGCCGACAGTCATACCTGTACTTACGGTGCTCTGGGAGCTTTTTCCACCGGTATGGGCTCGACGGACATTGCCGCGGCCATGGCAACCGGCGATACATGGTTGAAAGTACCGCCGTCGCTAAAATTCGTTATTGACGGGGAGTTGCCTCCTTGGGTAACCGGTAAGGATGTTATTCTCTATATTATCGGTATGATCGGTGTTGACGGTGCTTTATATAGAGCCATGGAATTTACCGGCAGCGCTATCTCGAAGATGTCAATGGACGGTCGTTTGACTATCTGCAATATGGCCATCGAGGCCGGCGCTAAGAACGGTATTATTGCCGTTGATGAGCGAACGCGCGAATATGTCAGGGCCCATCGTCACCAAGATGATGAAATTGAAGAAGAGTTTGGCGAGCCCGAGGGTGTAGCCGCGGATATTACAAAACAGGCTGATTTTATTAGTGACGCTGACGCTGTTTATGAGCAGGTCTATAATATTAAGGCCGAGGATATACAATTACAAGTTGCTTTCCCGCATCTGCCTTCCAATTCAAAGCCCTTAAGCCGGGTGGGCGATATAGGCATCGACCAAGTGGTAATCGGCTCGTGTACTAACGGCAGAATAGAAGACCTGCGACAGGCGGCAAAAGTATTGGCGGGCCATAAAGTTGATACCAATGTTAGATTGATAATTATCCCGGCGACGCAAAGCATCTATAAACAGGCGATTCATGAAGGCTTGATAGATATTTTTATTGACGCCGATGCCGCTGTAAGTACTCCCACTTGTGGTCCATGTTTGGGCGGCCATATGGGAGTCTTAGCTGCTGGTGAGCGTTGTGTTTCTACAACCAACAGAAATTTTCGCGGCCGTATGGGAGATAAAGATAGCGAAGTTTATCTGGCCGGACCGGCTGTAGCGGCTGCCTCAGCGATATTAGGTCGTATTGGCGGGCCGGAAGAGATAATAGATGGGAGAGATCAGTGATATTTCAAGGTAACGTTCATAAGTTCGGTCGCGATATTGATACTGATGTGATTATACCGGCAACTTATCTGGTCACATTCGAACCGGCCGAGTTAGCCAAACACTGTATGGAGCCGATATTTCCTAATTTTGCCGAAAGGATAAAACCGGGGGACATAATTGTGGCTGAGGATAATTTTGGCTGCGGTTCCTCGCGCGAACATGCTCCATTAGCCATAAAAGGCGCGGAAATAGCTTGCGTTTTAGCTAAATCGTTCGCGCGCATCTTCTACCGCAATGCCATCAATACGGCGCTACCCATACTCGAATCCGAGGAGGCGGTTGATAGTATCAGTGACGGTGACGAACTGAAAATCGATACGAATACCGGTGAGATCAGTAACTTGACCACAGGTTTAAGTTGGCAGGCGGAACCCTTCCCCGACTTCATTAATGAGATTATCAACGCGGGCGGTTTAATCGGATACACAAAGGAGAGGATAGCCCGTGAAGCTTAAGGAATATAATAATGCCGATATATAAATTAGCTCTGCTCCATGGTGACGGTATCGGCCCTGAAGTCATTCAAGAGGCTGTCAAGGTGCTTAAGGTCGTGGGTGCCGCTTATACTTTTGAGTTTACAACCACTGCCGGTTTGATCGGCGGTATCGCGATTGATGAAACCGGCACACCCCTGCCGGAATCGACCATAGAACTTTGCCGACAAAGTGACGCCGTTCTTCTAGGTGCGGTCGGCGGCCCGAAATGGGACACCACCGACCCCGATAAACCGCGACCGGAACAAGGACTGCTTGGTATTCGCAAAGAGCTGGAATTATTTGCTAATCTGCGTCCGGTAAAGATCTACGAACCATTAAAAGACGCATCCAGTTTGAAACCGGAAATCATCACCGGCATTGATATTATGGTAGTGCGTGAGTTGACAGGCGGTATCTACTTCGGCGAGCGAGCTCGCCGCGGAAATCGTGCTTTTGATACTTGCGATTACTCCAAAGAAGAGATAGAACGTTTATTGAAAGCCGCCTTTGAGCTGGCGCAAAAGCGTCGAGGCGTCCTGCATTCGGTGGATAAAGCCAATGTTTTGGAATCATCGCGTCTGTGGCGCGAGGTCGCTATTGAGATGAGCGGCGACTATCCCGAAGTTGAACTTCACCATATGCTGGTAGATAACTGCGCTATGCAGTTAGTCAGGGACCCCAAACAATTCGATGTAATCGCTACGGGAAATATGTTTGGCGACATTTTAAGCGATGAAGCCTCGATGTTATCCGGTTCACTGGGTATGTTGGCTTCGGCCTCGCTGGGCGCCACCGGCTTAGCTCTTTATGAACCTTCTCACGGCAGCGCTCCCGATATAGCCGGACAGGGTATCGCTAACCCGATTGCCACGATTGCTTCAACGGCTCTGATGTTGAAATATTCGTTTAATCTTGATGACGCGGCTGCGGCGATAGACGGCGCTATCGATACCGTTTTATCGCAAGGTTGGCGTACTCAAGATATTATGCAAGCCGGCGGTAAGTTGATAGGCACCCAAGAGATGGGCGACAAGATAGCCGCGAGTGTAACCGCCAACATGGCTCAGTTCTGAAATCGTGATGCCGCGCGTTGCCGAAATTATCGCCAAGAAGAAAGCGGGTCGATCGCTATCCGCCCGGGAAATTGAAATTATTATCAACGGTTACCTAGACGGCTCGGTCACGGAAGGCCAGATGGCGGCTTGGCTGATGGCTGTCTGTTGGCAAGGTTTAAATAAAGAAGAGACTTTATCGTTGACCGAAGCCATGCTGGCTTCAGGCGAAACGGTCGATTTAACCAGCATTGACGGCCCAAAAGTCGACAAACACTCAACCGGTGGCGTTGGCGATAAATTAAGCTTAGTAGTTGTTCCCTTGGTTGCGTCCGCCGGGGTTAAAGTACCTAAAATGTCGGGGCGCGGTCTTGGCCATACCGGCGGTACTTTAGATAAACTATCATCCATTCCCGGCTTTTCTACTGAACTGACACCGGCGAGATTTATAGAGGTAATGAATACTGTCGGTGCCGCTATTATCAGCCAAAGCGCTAAATTGGTTCCGGCTGACAAAAAAATCTATGCTCTACGTGACCAAACAGCTACGGTTGCCTCGATTCCTTTAATAGCCTCCAGCATAATGAGTAAAAAATTGGCTGCCGGCGCTGACGCGATCGTCCTTGATGTCAAAGTTGGCAGCGGCGCGTTTATAAAAGATATAACTGAAGCGCGGCGGTTGGCTGAGTTGATGGTGTGGTTGGGCAAACAAATGTCTCGTCCGACTAAGGCGGTGCTGACCAATATGGAACAGCCGTTGGGGCGAGCGATAGGCAATGCTTTAGAGGTGGATGAAGCGCTTAAGGTCCTTAAAGGCGCTGGTCCCGGCGATTTGCGCCGTTTATCCATAGCCATTGGTCGGGAGATGCTTACCCTATCCGGCCTGGTAGATGCGGTGGAGGCGGCGGAACAGGTATTAGAATCATTACTTGAAAATGGTCAAGCTTACAATAAATTCAAAGAAATCGTTAAAGCTCAAAATGGTGATATCACGGTGCTTGATGATTGGCGAGTGGAGCCGGTTAATAGAGAAGCATATAAAGCCAAAGCTGATGGCTATTTAAAATTTATCAACACTGAATTATTGGGTTACGCGGCTTTAGAGTTGGGGGCCGGTCGCAGAAGTGTGGCGGGCGATATTGATTATGACGCCGGTTTGGTGATGGCTAAAAAAGCCGGCGAAGTTGTTTCTAAGGGCGATATTTTAATAGATTTATATATCGGTCATGGAGCCGACCTGAAAAAGGCGACAGCGTATATTGATAAAGCTATAGAAATTAACCTGGAGCCGCTCCCAGAAGAACCGCTAATATATGAGGTAATAGGTTGATGCGAGATAAGGAGAGCGGTAAAAACAGCGAGCCGGCCGGTCGGCGTCAATTCTTTAAGTTGGATAAAAACGTTTTTTTCTTAGGAATTACCAGCCTTTTCGCGGATATCAGCTCGGAGATGGTCTATCCTTATCTGGTTATTTTTCTAGCTGCGACCCTGCATGTGAGTGCCGTATCCATTGGTTTCATCGAAGGTTTGGCGGAAAGTACCGCCAGCATAACCAAAGTTTTTTCCGGTTGGTTTTCCGACCGCCTGAAACGCCGCAAAGGTATAACCGTTGTCGGTTACGGGGTTGGATTATTTTCACGCCCGCTGTTGGCGTTGACTAGAGTCTGGCCTCAGGTGGCTTTTTTAAGATTTTTTGACCGAGTAGGCAAGGGCATACGTACTTCACCCCGCGACGCCCTTATCGCTGATGTAACTCCGGCCTCAAAACGCGGCCGGGCTTTTGGTTTACACCGGGCCATGGATACCACCGGCGCTATTTTAGGTCCGGCGGCCGCTTACCTGACTTTGCTTTATTTCGGCTCAACCGACTTTCGCCTACTTTTTCTCTTAGCCGGTATCCCGGCTTTAATCGCGGTGTTGGTGATAGCTATCTTTGTGCGGGAAAAGCCAAGAATTATTTCCGTGGACGCTGAAGGAAAAAAAATCTCGGGTAATATCTTAAAGGATTTATCGAAGTTCAGTGGAAATTTTAAGATTTTTGCTCTAATAACTTTCATCTTCGCTCTGGGTAATTCCAGTGATGTTTTTTTAATCCTTCGAGCCAAAGACCTGGGCGTCTCCAGTTTGATGATTGCGCCGCTTTACCTGTCATTTAATATTACTTACGCTTTATTTTCCACCCCGGCCGGGATTATCTCCGACCGAGTCGGCCGCCCGAAAATCATAATTGCCGGATACTTGATATTCGCGCTGGCTTATTTGGGCTTCGCGTTGGCTGATAACTACTATTACCTACTGCCGCTTTTTATATTATATGGTGCCTATCCGGCTCTGACCGAAGGGGTACAACGTGCGTTTGCCGCTGACTTGGTATCGCCGGATTTACGCGGGACCGGACTTGGGATTTTTCATTTTGCCGTCGGCATCGCCGCGTTTCCCGCCAGTCTTTTCGGCGGGTTGTTATGGAATTACGTATCACCCTCGGCAACCTTTGTTTTCGGCGCCGCCATAGCCTTAATCTCATCTATGCTCTTCTTGGTATTACTCCCTCATTTTTCAAGCAAAATCTCTTAATTCAGTAAGACATAGCACTTCGATGCGGTTTATTTACTTTTAAAAAAGCATCACTTCAGCAACTATAATTAGAAAATAGAGACCGACTATTAATCTGTCAAATAAAAAAAGAGTAAACATTCTTAAATATTATTTAATGACAAGCAGACATAGAACAATTCTTAAGAATTGTTCTATGTCTGCTTGTCAATATCAAGTTATCTTATTTAAAATAGAATGTTATAAAAAGTACTAATATGTTAGTATTTATTAGTGGTGATTAATATGGTATTGGAAAAAGATAGGCTGGAAATAATATTTAAAGCTTTAGGCAGTCGGAGCCGCTTACGGATTTTGGAAATATTATTAGAAAAAGGTGAGATGCACGTTTCAGAGATCAGTGAGACTCTGAATGCTGCTTATAAAGGTGTTTCACGGAATCTTAATCTTCTTTATCGCGCCGGATTTTTAAGCTCGAAGTTTAAGGAAAACTATATTTATTATAAAATCCGTCGTGATAATATCCATAGGAACAATTTAATTTTAATTGCTCTTTTGACATCAGAAATAAAAGAGCAAGATAAAAATAGCGTTAATAAGAAGAGTAAAAAAATTACAAAATTTATTAAAGCCGCTATGTTTGACCCTCGCTTAAAGAAATTAATGGAAATTATCGATGAGTAGCCAAGCATAGAAGCATTCTTAAGAATTGTTCTACGGCTGTTTGATAATTACATGAAAAAATATAAATATTGTAATATGTTGTGAAGGATAACAAAAACATTTTCACTATAGGAAAATAACGCGAGGTCATATATAAAAATAGTTAAAAAGGTTTTAAATAAGCCAAGCGCCTGTTATGATAGATATAAGCTTTTCATATCAACTCATAAGGAGCAATAACATGTATTATTCTATTGAGTCAAAAAGCAGCACTAAGACGAACTTTATTTTATCTATGTTTGTCTTTTTATTATTAACCTTACTTTTTTTGTTACCCATTAGGGCGGAGGCTATGCCCACCAATATTCCAGTGACAACTAATCCCAATGGACAAGAAGAGCCTGCTGTCTATGGTAATAAGATTGTTTGGAGTGATTATCGCAACGGCAGCCAGTCTGA
>CAJVYJ010000106.1 GCA_913009475.1 uncultured Actinomycetes bacterium
GCTTAATGAACGGTCCTTGCGGCGGCTCGCAAGGCGGCCAGTGTGAGGTTTCCAAAGATATCGATTGCGCCTGGCTGCAAATCTATTACCGGCTTAAGAATCAAGGACGGCTTGATTTAATGACCAAATATACTCCGCCCAAAAATTGGACAACCGCGCGTGACGGCGGGCCGCGTCGTACAGTACGCGAGGATTTGAAAGTGAAAAAATAAGATGGATTATAAAAGAAAAACCTTACTTGAGGAAAATTTAAAAAAGATTGTCGCTACATTAAAAGAAAGATACAAACCGGAAAAAATTATTTTATTCGGGTCATTAGTCAGCGGCAATATATCCAGCAATAGCGATATCGATTTATTGATTATTAAGAAAACGAAGCTAAAATTTTATGATCGTTTGCGGGAAGTCGCCGAATTATGCGACTATAACGTTGGCGCTGATTTGCTGGTTTATACTCCATCCGAGTTCGCGGAGGAGATAAAAACAAATATTTTTTTAAGAGGCGAAATAATTGAAAAGGGCAGAGTTATTTATGATTGCGCCGCATAAAAAATGGTTGATTAAAGCTGAGGACGATTTAAATTTTGCCAACGTTGGCATAGAAGCCGGCTTCTATGCCCAAGTTTGTTTCCTTTCACAGCAAGTGATTGAAAAAAGCTTGAAGTCTTATCTGGTTTTTTCGGGTGAACTTTATCCAAGGACCCATAAATTAGTTGACCTTTGGAAATTATGCCGCTCGCTCGAGAAAGAACTCACGCCTTTTGAGGGTAGATTTAGAATTATTGATGAATATTATATTCCTGCTCGTTATCCGGACGTGTTGCCGGGCAGCTTGTTGTCAGGTGAACCTTCGTTAGATAATGCCGGGGAAGCACTGGAGACAGCAACCAGGATTTATAAAATTATTAATGACAAGATTGGGCAAAAATGAAATCCGGCAGTAATTTAGAAAAAGTATTAACAGCAGGCAAGTTCGCGGTCACCGCCGAGCTGGGTCCGCCCAAGAATGCCGACAGCGACGTCATTCGCCGCAAAGCCGAACATCTGCGCGGCGTGGTGGACGCGGTCAATCTTACCGACTGCCAAACCGCGATTGTGCGTATGTCCTCTATCGCCGCCGGCGCCATTCTTTTGCAAGAGGGCCTGGAGCCGGTCATCCAGATGACCTGTCGCGACCGTAACCGCATCGGCATCCAGAGCGACTTGTTGGGCGCGGCGGCGTTGGGCGTGAAAAATCTGCTCTGCCTGACCGGTGACCATCAATCATTCGGCAATCATCCCCAATCCAAAAACGTTCACGACCTTGATTCCATCCAGATGTTGAAGATGGTCAAGGATATGCGCGATGAGAAGAAGTTCCAATGCGGTGAGGAGATGGAGGTCGAGCCGCGCTTTTTTATCGGCGCCGCCGCCAACCCCTTTGCCGACCCGTTTGAGTTTCGCGCGTTGCGGTTGGGGAAAAAGGCCGCCGCCGGCGCTGATTTTATCCAGACCCAAATAGTTTATAACGTCGAGAAGTTCAAGCGTTGGCTGGAGATGGTACGCCAACTCGGCCTGGATAAAGAAGTTTATATCCTGCCCGGCGTGACGCCGCTGAAATCAGCCGGCATGGCCAAGTATATGAAGAATTATGTGCCGGGGTTGGACGTGCCCGACGCCTTAATTGAGCGCATCTCTAAAGCCTCCGACCCCAAAGATGAGGGCATCAACATCGCCGTGGAAATCATCAACCAACTGCGCGAGCTCGAGGGCGTGGCCGGCATTCACATCATGGCCATCGAATGGGAAGAGGCCGTACCGGTTATTACCAAACGCGCCGACCTTTTACCGAGACCCATTATGGGGGACGGATAACGGGGGAAGGGTGACGGTTAGTTAAGGTACATTAGGGGACGTTGTTGCTTTCGTTGCGTTACTTTTAAATATTGAGCTATTAGCAGTTTTTTTATTTCCCCTCTTTTATTTGTCGATTTTTTATTTCTTCCAAGAATTTCAAATCTTCGTTGTCTTTCGGCCGACCGGCGGCCTTCTTCATTTTAATTAAATCGTCCAAGCCGGCAAAAAAAACTTTTGTGTTACCAATTTCGCTTTCTATTCTTCCTCTCCAGGCTTCCTCAAAGTTTATACCGGCAACAAAAGGATGAACATCGGTTTCAATTAAATATTGTCTAATCAATATCTTATTTTTTATCAGGTCATCAATACTGACATCAGAAACGTCGTAGCCAAACTCACTCAGTGCTTTATGAACTTTTTTGGCATTGTCGAGGCTTGGGTCAATAAATATATCTATATCCAGTGTCGCGCGGGAATAACCATGCACAGGAAAGGCCGTGGCGCCGATTATAAGATAACGAACGTTATTTTCGTTTAATGATTTCAGCAGTTTTTCGATGTCCATGGTCCCTTAGTGTTTTTTTTATTAACTCGGAACGCTCAAACATCATTTTAAAGCGCTCCTCGGTAGTCAATGAAAGGAGATAATCTATTTCAAAGCGTAGTTCGCGGTCATCATCATCTTTGGCAATTTTTAAAATCGGACTCATTTCTTTATTTTATCATAAACATAGTGAGGATGTTTAAATAGGACGTTGGTTGCTTGCGGTGCTTGGCGCCAAGCCACTATAATTTTTATGGTAAAAGGTTTAAATACTATCAAGCCTAAGCTTTATATAAACCTGTATAATGAATTGCTGACTTCTTAAAGGTTTTTATATGAATGAAATAACGGTTGAGATACAAAAGCTGGTAAACGGCGGCCAAGGTTTAGGCTTGTACCAGGGCAAACCTGTTTTCGCCTGGAACACGTTGCCCGGCGAGACCGCCGCCGTCAAGGTTGCTAAAGAGAAAAAAAATTATCTCGAGGGCATCGCAGTGGGGATAAGTAATACCGCGCCGGAAAGAATCGACCCTAAAGAAGAACACTACCTATCATGCGGCCCCTGGCAGATTATGAGATTCGCTTATGAAAATTATTGGAAGCGGAAAATCGCCAAGGAGACATTTAAAAAAATAGGCGGCCTTGAGCTGCCTGAGGCGGTATTGGTCGTCGGCCAAGACTTATTTGGCTACCGCAATAAAATAGAATACGGCTTTTATACTGATAAAAGCAGCAACAAGCTGCAGTTTGCTTTTCACCGGCGCGGTTCAGCTGAACTGAGTCCCATAGATACATGTTTGTTGGCAAAAGGTAATATCAATAAGGCGGCAATCAATATTCTTGATAGGCTAAACAAGGCCAAGGTGGGCGCCGCCAATCTTAAAAGCTTGATTTTGCGCTCTAACCGCGACGGCCAGGTACTGGTGTCTTTATTGGTAACCAACAAAAATTTTAAAATGGCGCCGGATTTTATTATCAACGATATTATCATCGGTTTTCATATCTACTATTTGAACTCACCGCGGCCGCCCAAGCTTTTATCCTCTCAGGGAAGTGATTTTATAACTGAGAAGCTCACGTCCAAAACCTTTAAGTGCGGCCCTTTAAGTTTTTTTCAGGTAAATATCGGTATGTTTGAAAAAACACTCTCAAGAATAAGCACGTTTATCGGCAGTGATGATGAGCTCGTTGATTTCTACAGCGGCGTCGGCGCTATCGGAATTACTTTAGGTGATAAAGTCAAAAGCGGTAGCCTGATTGAGAGCGACAAAGCGGCCTCAAGGCTGGCCGGCGCCAACATCAAGATAAACGAGATGCGAAATTTTGCGGCGCGAACCGGCAGCGCCGAGCGGATGTTAAGTGAAATTAAAAAGGATAAAACCATCATCTTCGACCCACCGCGGGCCGGGCTGCATCCCAAGGTGGTCAATAAAGTATTGGAAATCCAACCCCATAGAATCATCTATCTCTCATGCGACACGGCCACCCAAGCTCGAGATATAAAAATACTGAGCCAAAAGTACAAAGTCGAATTTTGTGAGTTGTACAATTATTTCCCGCGAACTCCGCATATTGAATCATTAGTAGTGCTGGAAAATCACTAGGAGCCTGTCTAAGTATTCCCGACGATAGCGAAAATTCGGAGGATGAGCTGATTGGCGAGGCGCGACGATGCCGCGTAGCAGTAGCTACTCGGAGGAGTCGGAACAAAGTCAGCGGCCGTCACACCGGATTTGCAGCCGGAGCGTAATATTTAGACAGGCTCCTGCGTTCCGGCCATCCATCTCTACTCTTAACTATAAGGCGCCAGATGAACTGGCGCGCTACACATGTCGCGGTTTTACGCTCTTCTCTATGATTACATTTCAATTCGCCGGTTTCTAAACGGCGCTTAGCGCCAAGATGCTAAATAGCTCTTATGGTGTGCTCTAAATATTAGAACAACGTAATTATTGACAATCAGTCTATGATTTAGTATAGTATTTTTAAGCACACGTATTTTGATTTAAGCGCCGGCAATAAACATCCTTGATATTAGAGGGCTTTACCAGGCCAACAAAGGGAGCATCTTGTTATGGGCAGAACAAACGTTGTTCTTGTCGGTAAGAACCCAAAGAACTCTAAAGCCGGTCTTATTAGCCGGCGAGCGTTAATTGCAATTGCTGTTATTTTCTTTTTTGGCGCCACGCTGTTGGTCAAAATATTTTTCCAAAAACAAACAGCTCCGGTCGAGCAACCGAAAAACCGTACGCGCGTCTATTTCACTCCCTATACAAATCCCGGTCGTGATGGGACGAAAGCATTTTATGCCGGCGGCTCCGGGTATGGTTTCACTTTGGCCAAAGACCACGTATCTTATTCTTTTATTAAAGGAGTCTCGAAACGACGACGACCATCAAATCCGGGTATTATTTCTGAGAGTCAAACGGAACCTAAGGATGACCTAAAAATCCTCACTTTAGATGTTAACTTTATAGGCGCGAACCCCAAAACAAGACTGATAGGGTCGAAAAAACAACCGGGAAATATAAACCTGTTCTTTGGAAACAATCCTAAATTATGGCAAAAACACATGCCAACATATTCACAAGCTGTTTATAAAGATCTTTATCCAGGCATCGATCTGGCTTTTTCCGGGAGCAACAAGAGCATAAAATACGACTTTTCTATTGCTCCCCAAGCAAATCACAAAAAAATAAGGTTGCAATATAAGGGTGTCGATTCACTGCGTATAGATAAAAAAGGCAACCTAATTATTAACACACCCTCAGGGACTTTAAAAGATAAACAACCAACTGCCTACCAAGAAATAGGCGGCCGTCGCATTAATGTGGACGCATCTTTTTCGCTTAGCAAAAACGTGGTTGGCTTTGCGGTCTCGGATTACAACCCGAATTACACTCTTTATATAGATCCTCAGCTTGAATATGCCACCTTTATCGGTCAGAGCAGCTCGGATTATGGCAAAAGTATTGTTCTGGACAATGCCGGCAATATGTATATTACCGGTTATTCGCCGGCTTTTCCTACTACCGCAGGTGCATACGATACCGGCGTTAATGGTGGTTACGATGCTTTTATCACTAAGTTGGCGCCGGACGGTTCAAGCCTTATTTATTCAACTTATGTGGGCGGCTCGGGCGATGACTGGGCCAGAGATATTGCCGTCGACAGCGGGGGCAACGCTTATATTACAGGAGAAACCCGATCAAGCAACTATCCAACAACGTCGGGAGCTTTCGATGCCACGGCGAATGGACAGAAAGATGTATTTATTACAAAATTGGGTCCGTCCGGCTCCAGCTTAATCTACTCGACTTACTTAGGAAGTAGTGGTTGGGACTATGGTCATGGGATAGCTGTTGATTCCAGCGGCAATGCTTATATAGCAGGTCGTACCTTATCTCCAGGCAATACGCCGTCAAACTTTCCGGTTACCGCGGGAGCCTACGACACGGTCTACGAGGAGTCGGGTTATAATGCCGTCATTCTTCCCGGTGACGGCTTTGTCGCTAAACTGAACGCGAGCGGCAGCGGTTTAATCTATGCAACTTTTTTTGGTGGTGATGATTATGATGAGATCGATGACATCACCATTGATTCCAGCGGCAACGCTTATTTTACCGGTTTCACCTGCCAATCTTCCCTCTTTCCCACGACACCGGGAGCTTTTGACCGCACTTATAACGAAGGCGAGCAAGACGCTTTTGCCGCCAAGCTTAGTACTGACGGGTCCACTTTACTATATTCGACTTATCTTGGAGGTTCTGGTACTGACGGCGGCAACGGTATCGCGGTCGACGGAGCGGGGAACGCCTTTGTTACCGGTTATACGAACTCGACTAATTTTCCCACAACACCCGGAGCTTTTGACAGAACATACAATGGTGGTTATGACTTCAGCTACTATGGGGATTCCGGCGACGCGTTTGTTGTTAAGCTAAGTAATGACGGTGAGAATCTTCAATATGGTACCTATATTGGGGGTAATAATTATGATGGCGGGACCGATATTAAGGTTGACAGTGCCGGTTATGCTTATTTCACAGGTGAAACTTGGTCGTCGGATATGCCGACCACCGCGGGCGCTCACGACCGTATTTTGAGCGGCAGCAGTGACGCGTATGTTGGTAGATTATCGCCAATGGGATCAAGCCTAATTAATGGGACTTACTTTGGCGGGTCTAGTGATGACTGGGGTGAAGGGCTAGCGCTGAACTCTAAAAATAAAATATATATAATTGGCGGGACAAC
>CAJVYJ010000107.1 GCA_913009475.1 uncultured Actinomycetes bacterium
GAATCGTACTCTTTTTTTAATGATTGAATTCGTTTTCTAAAGGGGCTAGGTAGTGCCATATTATTTCTCCACGTTTTGTATCTACACTTGAACTATAGTATATTCACTCATTTATGTCAATTAAACGTGAATTACATCGATATTATTAACTAAATTCACGGTAATTTAGGGGACGTTGGTTGCGATTGTTGCTTGTTTGGTTGGCCTGGATTCCCGATCGGAGTCGGCAGTGACAATACACCCCCACCCCAGCCCTCCCCCGTCCAGGGGCTGGAGAAATTTGTTGAACGGGAATGACAAACGTAAAGTGGGTCGGGAAAGAAAAATATTGGGGCGGAGGGGAGAAAAAAAGAGTTTATTTTCCGGCTTTAAATTGAAACTCTCGCCCGATATTCCAGATGCCTCTCTCCAGAAAAGCGGGAATCTTCGTCGTTCGCTGTTGGTGTTAAGACGGATATTAATTTATAATAGGTTGGTCCGATTTAATAAATATTAAAAAGATAGGCGACAATGAAGGAGAACTGTTTTCAATGATTTCAACCAACCAATTCAAAAACGGCATGGCCATCAAGCTTGATGGTACCTTATTTTTTATTGTTGATTTCCAGCACGTAAAACCGGGCAAAGGCGGGGCGTTTGTGCGGACAAAGCTGAAGAATGTGAAGACGGGAGCGGTGATTGACCGGACTTTTCGCGCCGGAGAGAAGTTTGAGCAAGCCATTTTGGACAAGCGGCAGATGCAATTTCTCTATTCTGACGGCGACAGTTATAATTTTATGGATAATGAGACTTATAATCAGATAACCCTTTCAAAAGAGCAGTTGGGCGATGTTATGAAATATGTTAAGGAAAATGACAATATTGCTATCTTGCTCTATGAGGACCAACCGATCAATGTTGAGCCGGAGATATTTGTCGAGTTGAAAGTAACCGAGACCGACCCCGGTTTAAAAGGCGATACCTCGAGCGGTGGTAACAAACCGGCTACTTTAGAGACCGGCGCCGTGGTACACGTACCGTTGTTTATCCAGATCGGCGATGTAATCAAAGTCGATACTCGGACTAATACTTATATAACCAGGGTGTAGGTGTTTTGAGGGTTACAGGGTGTAGGTGTTTTGAGAGTTACGGGGTAAAGGGGACGGGGGACAATGATGGTGTGAGATGTAAGGGTGTATAAATGTGCGAACCTTTCTTTCCTCAACCCTATTTTACAGCCGCACTGAGATTTTCGCTCAAAGCTCTTCATTTAGAAAACGGTTACCAGTATAATGGTTAAAGGAAACGTTAAACTTATTGACTCGCGCTTAATTATGGCTTGATTGAAGAATAAATATAGTTGATGGTGTTTCCGGCTGTCTCTATCGGTAACTGAATGTTCGCGAAGGGCCGGCAAGCAACACATATATTAAGGAAACAATATATGCACTACGGTTGTGCCATATTGCTTAAACAAAACGAAAAGTTTTAAAAAGGATTATTTATGAAAGAAAGACCAATAAAAATATGTGATACGACGTTGCGAGACGCCCATCAATCGTTGTGGGCGACAAGAATGCGGACCGAAGATATGGTGCCTATTCTCTCCAAGATAGATGAGATAGGTTATTTCTCGGTTGAGATGTGGGGCGGAGCTACATTCGACTCATGCTTACGTTTTCTCGACGAGAACCCCTGGGACCGGTTGAGGATAATTAAATCATATATGCGTCACACACCACTGCAGATGTTGCTTCGAGGGCAGAACTTAGTCGGGTATCGCCACTATAGTGATGATATAGTCCGTCGTTTTGTTAAAGCGACAGCGGCCAACGGTATGGATATATTTCGTGTTTTTGATGCTTTAAACGATACCAGAAATTTAAAGACCTCAATTGAGGCGATTAAAGAATCAGGCAAACACGCTCAAGGCGCGGTCGTCTATACCATCAGTCCGGTGCACACACTGGAGCATTATGTGGAGACCGCTCTGGAGTTGGTTGATATGGGCGTTGACTCGATCTGTATTAAAGATATGGCGGCCTTGCTTTCTCCATATCGGACTTTCAAACTGGTACAACGGCTTAAGAGAGAGATCGACTTACCTATACATCTACATTGTCATTATATCGGCGGCATGGCCCCGATGAACTATTTGAAAGCCATTGAGGCGGGCGTGGATGTAATCGATACCGCTACCGGACCGTTGGCTTTCGGGAACTCGCAGCCGGCTACGGAGATGATAGTAGCCGCTTTCAAGGATTCACCCTGGGATACGCGTCTTAATCTGGATTTGCTTTATGAGATTGCGGAATATTTTGAAAAAGTACGGGTAAAAAGAGGCCTGCAAAGAGGTGTAACCTCGCTTGAACATATGAAAGTAATGACTCATCAAGTGCCCGGCGGGATGATATCCAATTTATTCAGTCAATTACAGGAGCAGAAAGCGCTTGATAGGATAAAGGATGTTTTTGAAGAGATACCAAAGGTCAGGGCTGAGGTAGGTTATCCGCCTCTAGTTACGCCTCTTAGCCAAATAGTTGGGACCCAGGCGGTTTTAAATGTATTGACCGGTAAGAGATGGGCGGTCATACCTGATGAGATGAAAGCTTATGTACGCGGCTACTATGGCCGGGCGCCGGGGTCGATGTCGCCTGATGTTGAAGAAAAAATATTAAAGGGAGAGCCGCGCATAGATATCAGGCCGGCGGAGTTGTTGAAGGAGACCTTTGATGATTATGCCGATGAGATGGGCGATCTAGCCAGAAATGAAGAGGATGTGCTCTCGTACGCGCTCTTTCCCAACGAAACAAAAAAATATCTGGCCACGCACGCTGAAGGCGCGGAAAAAGCTGTATTTATGATGAGTGAAGATATTAATGCTGTTAAGGAGGATGGTTATATGGATGTTTCCCAGATTCGTGAACTTATTAAACTGGTTGAACAGAGTGATATTAATGAAGTTCTAGTCGACGAGGGTGATGTTAAGATAACCGTGCGCCGGGGTATGACTGAAGCTAAAGGTGAAGTAAAGGTTGATACTATAAAAAAAGGTGAGACTTCTAAGGTGGAAACTACAGTGCCAACAGCCAAAGAAGAAGAGGTACCGGCCGGTTGGCAAGCGATAAAAGCGCCGATGGTAGGTACTTTCTACCGGGCGCCGTCGCCCGACGCCGATTCTTTTGTCGAAGAAGGCACGGTTATAGAGCCCGGGCAAACGCTCTGCATTTTAGAAGCAATGAAGCTTATGAATGAGATTCCGGCGGAAGAGCACGGGATTATCAGAAAAATCTTAGTGGAGAACGCTCACCCCGTTGAATATGGCCAAGTTTTATTCTTGTATGAGCCGTCGGAGAAAGCGTAGGGGGTAATGCCATTAAGCTTGTTATGCTCAGCTTGCCTACGTTTGTCATTCTCGGCTTGACTGGGAATCCAGGAATTACAGTGCATTGGAATAATAAGTGTTAAAAGGCACGTTGGGCCGTGGATTCCCGATCGGGGTCGGGAATGACAGTGGAAAGAGAGCGTAGAGGGTCGAGGTGAGAGGGTAGAAAAAACGTGTTCCCACGTCTGTCATTCTCAGCTTGACTGGGAATCCAGGTAAAGAGGTGTATTGGAACCAGAACATGTAAAGCATTAAAAGGCACGTTGGGCCGTGGATTCCCGATCGGGTCGGGAATGACAAACGTAGATGGCACGGGAATGACAGTGGTTAGGGTCGGGAATGACAAGCGTAAGATGGATCGGGTGACGGGTTATGGGGGACGTTGTAGAGACGTTGCAGGCAACGTCTCTGTATAAAACAAAAAGTCCGAAATCTACCATGCGCCTCTCATGAAGCCCGTAGGGCTGATTCGCATGAGGCGCGAGAGCGCCGAATCGCATGCTCAAAATAGAATAATCAGATTGACAATGTGGAGCAAAAAGCATAGACGGAATAAAAGCGTAAAGTGTTTCAGCGGAGATTGCTGAATATCAGCCCTGAAAAAACGTTTTTTATTATGGATATAATGGAGAAAAAATTTGTACAAGAAAATATTAATCGCCAATCGCGGTGAAATAGCCGTTAGAGTTATTCGCGCTTGCCGCGAACTTGATATAGCCACAGTCGCGGTCTATTCCGTCGCCGACGAAGATTGTCTACACACTAAACTTGCCGATGAAGCTATTTGTATTGGACCGGCGCCGTCGGCGGGCAGTTATCTTAACATTCCCAATATAATCTCGGCCGCTGAAGTCTCGGGTGCGGATGCTATTCATCCGGGTTACGGATTCTTGGCGGAAAATTATAAATTTGCCGAGATCTGCCGTTCCTGTGACTTGGATTTTATCGGACCGCAAGCGGAGGCGATAAAGTCTTTGGGTGATAAGGCTTTCGCTAAAGAAACTATGAGTAATATCGGCATTCCGGTAATACCGGGTAGTGAAGGCGTCGTTACTGATGAAAAAAAAGCCTTGGCTATTGCTAACGAGATAGGTTATCCGGTGATTATTAAAGCCGCCGCCGGCGGCGGCGGGCGCGGCATGCGTATAGTACAAAATCATCATGAAGTCGTGCCGATGTTGCGGACGGCTCGGACTGAGGCGGAGGCAGCTTTTGGCAATCCCGATGTTTATCTGGAAAAGTATATCGAGGAACCGCGTCATATAGAGATGCAGATATTAGCCGACAAACATGGCGAAGCTGTCTATCTCGGGGAACGTGATTGCTCGATTCAACGCCGACACCAGAAACTAATCGAAGAATCTCCGTCGACTTTTGTTGGACCGCAGTTGCGACGGGAGTTAGGGGAAGTAGCCGTTAAGGCTGTCAAATCGGTGGGATATGAAAACGCCGGCACAATTGAGTTTTTAGTGGACAGCGATAGGAATTACTATTTTATGGAGATGAATACCAGGATACAGGTTGAACATACGGTTACGGAAACCGTTACCGGTATTGACCTGATAAAGGAACAGATACGCTTGGCTGCAGGTGAGGTTCTCGACCTGGCGCAGAGCGACATTAATATTAATGGGCACGCGATTGAATTTCGTATCAATGCCGAAGACCCTAATAACAATTTTTTACCCGCCGGCGGTAAGGTCACATTATATAATCCACCCGGCGGACCCGGAGTCAGGGTCGATAGCCATCTTTATTCCGGTTATATTGTCCCCAATTATTACGACTCATTACTTGCCAAGCTTATTGTTTGGGGCAATACTAGGGAAGAGGCCATCGCTAGGGGCTATCGGGCCTTGGATGAATTTATTATAATGGGATTGGCGACAACTATAGATTTTCATTTGGAAGTTGTAAATAATGCTTTTTTTCGTAAAGGTGAGATTTATACCAACTTTTTAGCCAGAAGGATAGTTAATGCTTGAAAGGCGAAAAGCAAGAAAAGCAGCTTTGGAGATACTTTACCAGCGAGAGATTACTGAGAACTCAGTAGATTTCATCCTTAGCCATCACCTCTATTCTCAAGAAGTCGAGCCGTTATCGGATTTTTGCCTGCGCATATTGAAAGGAATCTCTCTGCATCAGGACGAGATCGACGCGCTTATAAAGAAATCCACCGACCATTGGGCTTTGGAGCGGATGCCGCCCCTGGACCGTAACACCATCCGTATCAGTATCTACGAGATGCTCTATGAAGATGATATTCCTTACAGTGTTTCTATTAATGAGGCGATTGAGTTGGCGAAGATATACGGTACTTCCGAATCGAGCAAATTCGTCAACGGCGTTTTAGGTAAAATCGTTACTAATATCGATAAAAAAAAAGTCAACGATAAACGGGTAAAAAGGAAGACCGCGGAAGGTGTGAACGAGAAGAGATAATCATGGGGATGATAAGATTAACAAGGAGGAGACATTGGCGGACGCGAATATGGATTTTAAAGAGGCGCTATCGCGATTGGAAGAGATAGCCGCTAAAGTAAATGGAGATGATATTTCTCTGGATGAGTCCCTGGATTTATTGGAAGAAGGCGTAAAATTAGCTAATATTTGCGCGGAGAATACGGATTATACGTGTTTGCGGGAGGAGACGGAAACGGCGGATGCCAACCGATTACCCGGATAACTATCGGCGGATTATCAATGACGCGCTGGAAAGATTTTTTCCGTCTCGGCAAGAAAAATCAACCGTTGTTTACGAAGCCATGCGCTATTCTCTTTTCTCCGGCGGTAAGCGCTTTCGCCCGGTATTAACTATTTTAATAGCTGAGGCCGTCGGTGGTGATTATTGCTTAGCTTTGCCGACGGCTTGTGCGGTCGAATATATTCATACATATTCATTGATTCATGATGACTTACCGGCTATTGATAATGACTCTTTACGTCGAGGACGACCTGCTTGCCATATAAAATTCGGAGAAGATATAGCGATATTAGCGGGTGACGGTCTGTTGACAGAAGCGTTCGCGCTGATAGCGTCGGAACAACGCGGTAATGACCAAAAAAAAACGATTTTATTAATTAAGGAGCTGGCTGAAGCGGCCGGCGTTAGGGGCATGATTGCCGGGCAAGTAGAGGATATTAACGCTACCGGGGCCAAATTAAATATTGATGAACTTAGGCATATGCATAATTTAAAGACCGGACGTTAGATCGGAAGAGCACACGTCTGAACTCCAGTCACACTGATATATCTCG
>CAJVYJ010000108.1 GCA_913009475.1 uncultured Actinomycetes bacterium
GGACAGGACATAGTGAATAACTACAGAAAATTAGCAACAATAAATCCGGCAATTGAAAAATAAGATATTTTTTTTTTTTTTTTTTAATGATACGGCGACCACCGAGATCTACACTCTTTCCCTACACGACGCTCTTCCGATCTGTCTTTTAGATTAGCCTTAATAAAGTCATTCCGGGCATTATCCAGAGCAAAGCTAAAGTTAGGATTTTTAAGCCAACGGTAAAAGCTTGACCGTGACACACCTACTCTTTTAGAAACGGCGCTAATTGATAAATCAGGGCAGTTAAACAAGGTTAAAATAAACTTTTGTTGTTTCGGCTTTAAGTTAAAATCCGTAGCGTTTTGTTTCATAAATAATCCCTTTCTTTAAACTATCGCCTGCGTGATAGACTTCTGCTTGGCGTCTTCTGATTTCCCACTTTTCCGCACAATACCGCACAACCTCGCCAGTAGTATAACTTAGCGCTAAATTCCTGGTGATTTCCCAATTTCCCGACATAAACCGACATGAAACGACACCTTTCTTTAAACTATCTTTGCGTTAAATTCCTTCTTTATAAGATAAACCTTCTTTAAATGTTGAACGCTAGAGCCGGTTAACTGCCTTAGTTCCGATAAGGTAAACGTAACCAGGCGCTCCGGCGGTAACTCGATACCATCGCCATCTTTAACAAAGTACATATAAGCCTTTAATGTAGTTGAGTAAATCTTTATATAAGCGCATTCGCCGCATTCTAGCCGTGTCATAGCTGCCTTAATCTCGACCTGTGATGATGATTCGGTTGGCGTTGGTGGTTCAATTATTGCTTGTTTTGCTAAATCCAAGTAACTCATTTTTTCCTTCCTTACGTTACGAATTATACGAATTATCTCTTAATATTGGCTAAATAATTCGTATAATTCGTTAAATTCGTAGCCCGACTTATACTAAAAACCACTTTTCGATTTTTTTTGTAGCGGCGTTCTCAATCTTTTTTTCCGCAAGATTGTGTTCGAGTAAAAGTGTTAATGCTCTATCGATTTGTGAACCACTTTTATTACGGCCAAAAATGCTATGAATTTCGGTTTTAGTTAATCCGCCCGGTTTTTGTCTAAGCGTGGCTAAGATTTGATCAGCTTCATAATCGCCTAAATTGTCACCGAAGATATAACGCGCCGAAGCTTCCGTATAATCCCATAGCGCCAACGCTGCGAGTAAATGTTCTTTAGTGATAACGTTCGATTTATCCAGAAGGGCATAAAGGCAAGCTATTCTCATTACCTGCGCTTCGGCCCTAGCCGTAACCGCTCCGAATAACCCTAATTTCCCTTCCGATAAAGTAGGATAGACTTTAAGCCATATTTCTCTAGCCTGGCTGTCGCGTTTTAACTCTCCGGCAGTCTTGGCAAAATCAACAGCCGCTTTTAATCTTTTTATTAATGGTGTCAAGGATGACTCTTTTAAGTTGCCGCCTTCCGGCAAGCATTTTGAACGCTTAACACAGAACCATAAAAAACGATTAGCGAATCCATTCGCCATTTCATTATTGTCTAAATATTTTAAAAGCTCACTTTTAGTTATATGGCCGATTATTGAGATATGGGCGCCGGTTGCAACAGCCGGAGAATTCTTAGTAATGGTTCTTAAATTTCCGCTATCCCACGAATTACGAATTATTGCCGATAAGGTATTTCCTTCACGCTTTAAGACTCTTAGCACGCCCGCGAATTCTGGTTCTAAAACTAATAGCCGCTTATCGGTAACGCCGGGGTCAATTACTATGTCTTGTTTTTCTATCTGGTCGCGGACTGCCCAAATGAGACCCTCACCACTGGACAAGCCACTAACTATATTAGCGAGTGTCCAATTCTCTTCTATGCCTTTAAACAGCCGTTTAACGTAGCCCCATGAGGTGCCCTTACGACCCTTTGCCGTTTCTCCCACTAGGAGCCTGTCTAAGTATTACGCTTAATCCTTTAGGCACCGCTTAAATAAAAAACAGTATATTATATCTATTTTCCCAGCTTGGGCTTGTTATTAGACTCATTTTCCGGTAGAATATACCTAATAAAGCAATCAGTCGGAGAATGGGAGAACTTAATGGATATTCGTAAATTTAGAAGCTACAAGCCCGATCAGATGTTTCTTCTTCCGGTAAACCCAAGAGAATGGTTGCCAAAAGATCATCTGGCGTATTTTATTTCCGACTTAGTCGATAGTTTCGATCTCAAAGAATTCATAAAAGTATATAAGAACACACCTATCGGACAACCCCCGTACCACCCGGCGATGATGCTAAAAGTATTGGTATATGGTTACTCAACCGGTGCCTTCTCGGCTCGAGTCATTGCTAAGAAAATCGATGAAGACATTGCGTTTCGAATACTCGCGGCCACAGAGCGACCCGACTTTCGCACGATCGCAGGTTTTAGAAAAAAACATCTAAGCGCCCTATCGCAACTGTTTGCCCAGGTTCTAAAACTTGCCAAGGCATCAGGCCTCCTTAAGCTTGGAGTTATTGCCATAGACGGCACCAAGATAAAAGCCAATGCTTCCAGACATAAGGCACTGAGCTACGGTCGCATGGATGAGGTTGAAGCTCGGTTAAAGAAAAAGGTAAGCGATATCCTTAAAGAAGCCGAGGCGATTGACGCCGCCGAAGATGAGTTATACGGAGACGACAAAACCGGAGATGAGTTGCCAAAAGAATTGCGCGATCCCATCAATCGGATTAAGAAAATAAAAGAACTAAGAGAAAGAATAGAGCGTGAAGAAAAAGAAAAAACCGGCAAACCGGATGCCTTACCAAAAGCTAAGGAGCAAAGAAACTTAACCGACGGCGATAGCCGGATAATGAAAATGCCCGATAAATCTTTTAAATATGCTTACAACTGCCAGGCGGCCGTCTGCGGCGACCCCACTAAGGGCGAACCCCAAATTATTGTAGCGACACGCCTTACCAATCAGGCATCTGATAACCCCCAACTTAAATCCGTTATTGACCAGATAGAAGCGAACACGGGGCAACTGCCGAAAAAACTCCTCGCCGATGCCGGCTACTTCTCATTGAACAATCTTAAGCATTGCAGCGACAAACAAATCGATGCCTTTATCCCACCGAACAAACAGAAACACTCGGAGCGCTTCCAGTGTCCAAGGGGACGGATTCCCAAGGATCTAAGCGAGGCTGACCGAATGAGACGAAAACTTAAAACCAAGCGCGGTAAAGAGCTTTACGATAAACGCAAAGTCATGCCTGAGCCGGTGTTCGGAGAACAAAAAGGCGCCAGAGGATTTAGACAATTTCTACTAAGAGGAAAGGGAAATGTTGCCGCCGAATGGGACTTTATCTGTACTACCAGTAATATATTAAAACTGTTCAGATATGCCAACCTACCGGAGTTAGGTTGGACGAAAACGAGGTAAAAAAGAAAAAAACCGTCTTAAATTGCCACTTTAACCGAAATTTATTCTTAAACTCCTAAAAAATCACAGCTGCCCGCTGATATTACACAAAATTGGTGCTAATATTTAGACAGGCTCCTAGCATCTCGGGCTCTCGGACACGTTCTCCTTTTTGACCGGCCAACGGCACTTTAATAATGCATAATACCTCAAGCAGAGGCGCGCTTTTTCATTTCCGCCGTTTTGCGGCTCTGATTAAATTGATATCTGATGGGTAAATTAATAAAACCTATTAAACTAAAGGAAAGCTAAAATTATGATACCTGAAAGCGTCACGTCAGAAGAAGCCAGGGCCATTGCTGAGAAAACTTATATTTTTGCCTACCCGATGCTGGAAAATTACAAAACAATGTACAATCAAGCAATAGATAAAGAATCCAATACTTACAGAACGCCGCTTAATCATTTTAATCACGCGCGTGAGCTGTTGGGAGCCGATTTTACAGAAGTGGTCAGCCCCAATAACGATACTTTATACTCAATGAGCTGGTTGGATCTAAGAACTGAACCGATAGTTTTTAACGTCCCAATTGTACCTGATAATCGTTACTACTCATTTCAATTGGTAGACGCGTTTACTTTCGACTGGGCTTACATGGGGACGAGAACCACAGGGTCAAACGGCGGTACTTATATAATCGCCGGTCCCGATTGGGCCGGGCAAAAGCCTGAGGGTATCGATGAGGTGTTTCAGGCTGATAGCGAGTTTGTTTTTCTACTTGGGCGTACCGCTGTTAACGGCGAGGAAGACCTGCCTAACGTCCGTATGCTTCAAGACCAATATACGCTGGCACCACTCAGCGCGTACCTGGGTAAACCCGAACCTACTCCAGCCCCAAAACTCGACTTTCCCGCTTGGGATGATAATAAGAAAACATCGGCTGATTTTATATCTTATTTAAACTTTCTGCTAACAACCGTCAACTTATATCAAAAAGCGCGGGCACTCATCAAAAAATCAGCGGCAATTGGAGTCGAAGCCGGACAACCATTCGACGCCAATAAGATGGAACCCGCTATTCGCGAGGGTGTAGCGACGGGCGTCGCGGACGGTATCGAAAAAATAAAAGCTAAGGCAATATCTATTGCTAAACCCATAAACGGTTGGAACCTGTTAACCGATGCCTTCGGCAGCCGGGAAAAGATGGAGGACAAAGATTTGACACGCGCGGCCGCGGCCATGATCGGCTTATACGGCAACATAACGGCGGAAGCCTACTACCCGCTGGGGACAATGGACGCGAACGGTCAGCCATTGGACGCTTCAACGCACGACTATGTATTGCGTCTAGAAAAGGACCGAATTCCCCCCGTTGATTCTTTCTGGTCATTTACATTATATAAATTTCCCGAGAAGTTATTTGCGGACAACCCCATCGATCGCTACTCCATTGGCGATCGTACCAATGGGCTTAAATATGAGGAAGACGGCTCGCTGGTAATTTATATCAGCCATGAATCACCGGGCGAAGACAGAGAGTCTAATTGGTTGCCGGCTCCTGACGGCCCTTTCTATCTAATCTGCCGCCTCTATCTGCCAAAACCTGAAGCGCTCGCAGACCCGCCTTACGCTCCGCCACCGCTAAACGCGATGGAAAAAGGCGCTGTTTCCAAAGCGGCTTAAATTAGGGGACGTCCTCTTTAACCAATAATCTGCTATAATGAAAAAGTGCTTCATTAAATGAGGCATTTTTTTTATGCCATTTAAGCTTGTTATATAAAGTTGATTTAAGATAGAGGTTAATATCAAAGGATTATAAATGATTAGTACGGACAATGTTACACTCTCATATGGGAAAAGAAAACTTTTTGAAGATGTATCGATAAGATTTTCCCCCGGAAACTGCTACGGTTTGATTGGCGCTAACGGCTCCGGCAAATCCACATTCTTAAAAATACTTTCCGGCGATATAGAGCCCACTCATGGAACAGTCTCAATCAGCACCAGAAGTAGAATAGCCGTTTTGAAGCAAGACCATTTCGAGTTTGACGACTTACCCGTTTTACATACCGTTTTAATAGGACACAAAAAGCTTTATGACATAATGACGCAAAAAGATGCTATTTATGCCAAGCCGGATTTCAATGATAAAGACGGCCTCATTGCTTCGCATCTTGAAGCCGAGTTTGCTGAATTAAACGGTTGGATGGCCGAAACTCAAGCGGCCAAACTGTTAAACGACCTTGATATCAAAGAGCAACTTCACTCACTAAAAATGAAGGAGCTTAGCGGTGGAGAAAAGGTAAGAGTACTGCTCGCCCAAGCTCTATTTGGCAATCCGGATATTCTTTTGATGGATGAACCAACCAATAACCTCGATAGTGAAGCGATAGTCTGGCTGGAAAATTTTCTTTATGAATTCAAGAATACAGTAATAGTAGTATCGCACGACCGCCATTTCCTGGATAAGGTATGTACTCATGTAGCCGATATCGATTTTAACGGGATTACTATTTTTACCGGCAACTATAGTTTTTGGAAAGAAGCCAGCGAGCTTATTCTCCAGCAGAAAAACAATCACAACAAGAAAACGGACGCGACAATCAAGGACTTAAAATCATTTATCGCCCGTTTCAGCGCTAATGCCTCAAAAGCAAAGCAAGCCTCATCGCGAAAAAACTTGCTTGACAAGTTAACCCTTGAAGAAATCAAGCCATCAACTCGGCGTTATCCGCATATTCATTTCAAGCAAAAAAGAGAGGCGGGAAATAATCTTCTGGACGTAACCTCCCTGACGGGTTCAATCAATAATAAGCCGTTGTTCAGAGACCTGTCGTTTATAATAAACGCGGGAGAAAAAGTGGCCTTTATCGGTAAAAACCGCTTTGCTGTTACAACGTTCTTTCAGACCATAATGGGAGAAGAAAAACCGGACTCGGGAAAATACGATTGGGGGATTACCACAACCAGATCGGAAGAGCGTCGTGTAGGGAAAGAGTGTAGATCTCGGTGGTCGCCGTATCATTAAAAAAAAAAACACAAAACACAAAAAAAAAAAAAATAAGACAGTTCACCTCTACGATTAAGCAACATTCATCACATTCTGTCATCTTACATTGTGGTTTTTGACCT
>CAJVYJ010000109.1 GCA_913009475.1 uncultured Actinomycetes bacterium
GTCTAGCGTTGACTAGTGTAATTAATTCTTGTTTCTTTGTTTTTTTTTTCATATATATTTTTTTTTTTTTTAATGATACGGCGACCACCGAGATCTACACTCTTTCCCTACACGACGCTCTTCCGATCTCATGAGATTATCGATATGCACAATAGCTATTTTAAACATAGGATATCCTTTGGCCTGGATTTCCAGGCGATAGTCATTATAGCGGCCATATAAGAGATAAGGGACAATATCCGCTATAACGCCGTCAACCGGGCTCCTGATAATAGTGCCGGCAGCCAAAGAGATATCAACGGAAGAAGTCGGGGACGAACCCCGGCCCCGTGACGCCATAATAAAAGATACCGGCTGAATATTGTTTTGTCGCGCCCTTATTTCAGCTTTCAAGTTCGGCGTATCTTGAAAATAATCGCCTACCGGTTTTAAGCTCAGAGCTTTTACGTTAAAAGCCTGATGATAGCCGATACCCTCGACCGCGTCCAAACTGGTCGGCAAGTAAAGTTTGAGCCCGGTATCGGCAACTTCAGTGAAAGCAAACAGAGCGATGCCGTTATTAATATGTTCCGGCTTGATGACTGAGTTCTTAACTCTACTATCAGCGTTTGACCGTCCACCCCCGCCTCGTAGCGCCGGTATAAAAATCAATCCTAAAACGCTGACCGACAGCAACAACGCGTAAATTCTCCGACGCCGGCGTTTTTTTTGCAAATTTAAGCGCCGCATCCGCCTTTCAAGGGATTTCTGAGAGTAATAGTCAAGATAATCAGACAATAACACCATCTGCCTTAAAACGCCGGGCCGCGTCGATAAACTCCTTGGTATATTCCTCGGCTATCCGGGAATCCACCTCGGTCCCTATCATTCTGCCTATTTCTCCGACCCGTTCGCTGTCGCTCAACTTTTCAGCCGTGATGATGAGCCTGTCGTTCTTATTGATTTTTTTTACATATATATGCGTATCCGCGTAAGCGGCTATCTGCGGCAGATGAGTCACGCAAATCACTTGATGCTCCTTAGCCAATGAGGCCATCTTTATCCCCACATATTTAGCTGTTTTTCCGCCAATACCAGTATCTATCTCATCAAATATTAAAACCGGTATCTTGTCAACTTTGGTCAAAACCGTTTTTAAGGCTAACATGATACGGGATATTTCACCACCTGAGGCGATTTTCGCCAACGGCAGCGGCGGCTCACCTACATTTGTTGAGATAAAAAACTCCCAAACATCCAAGCCGTCAGTCCGCCGGATAGGCGGCTCTCCGCCCGTATCCGTGAAGACAACATTAAATCGCGCGCCCTCCATAGCCAATTCACCTAATTGGCGGCGGACCATGGTTTCCAAACCGGAAGCGACTTGACGACGGCAATCACTTAGTCGTTTGCCTAATTCAACCAACTCCGCCTCGATAACTCTTATTTGGCTCTCAATAGAAGCAATCTCCCGGCCCTTATTTTCCGACTCTTTTAGTTCCCGGTCGCTCTCCTCCCGAAATCGCAATACTTCATCTAAAGTTCCGCCGTATTTACGTTTTAACTCATTCAACAGATAAACGCGTTCCTCCAGCCAATTAAGCCTGTCTCCATCAAAATAACTCTCCTCTTGATAACGGCTTAAATCACGAATCTCTTCTTCTAAACGCGCTACAAGACCCGATAGACCGGTATGAATCTCTTTCAGGGCCGAATCCAGATCAACAACTCCGGATAAATCCTTGAGCGCCAACTGCAATAGGTCGTTAGCACCGATTTCGTCGGCGCTAAGCTTAGCTTCCGCCGCGCTCAACGCCACTGCTATGCGTTCATGATGACGCAAGCGCTTGAGTTCGGCTTCCAGCTCAGAGTCTTCCCCTGTTTCTAAACGGCCCTCATCTATCTCCTTGATTTGATATTCAAGCAGATCCCGACGCTCAAGCATATTTTTTTCTTCATTGGCCAACTGGTCCGATTTGGCCAATAAACTTTTTCGCTCAGCCATCAGCGCGGCAAATTTATCTCTCTTAAGCAAAACCTCGTCACCGCCGTAGAAATCGAGATATTCCCTTTGCACACTTGTACGCAATAACGATTGGTGCTCATGTTGGCCATGAAAGTCAATAAGCTTGGAGCCCAACTCCGCCATGTGGGCCAAGGTAGTAAGAGAACCGTTGATATACGAGCGGCTTTTGCCGTTAGCGTTCAATTTGCGAGTTAAGAGCAGTTCATTTTGGCCGGCGGCCGACTCAACGCCGGCAACGAGTTCCGCCGGTAAGCTAAATAAACCTTGGACGACAGCTTCCCGGCAGCCCGAGCGGATTCTTCCAAAATCAGCCCGCTCACCTAAGATAAGATTCAACGCCTCAATGATTATACTTTTCCCGGCGCCGGTTTCTCCGGAAAGAATAGTTAATCCCGACTCGAAGGAGATACTCAACTCTTCAATCAGGGCCAAATTTCTAATCTGGAGCTCTTCCAGCATAATATGTTATTCCTTCTTAAAATCATCCAGCTTTTGTAATTTTTGCCGTATGTTGGCAAAAAAACTTGATTTATTCAATTCAATAAATTTAAACTCATGCGAAGAGATGGATATCTCCACTTGCTTTATCGATTGCCCGACAATTATCCCATCCAAGCTGATTCGTAACTCATCAAGATCTTCCTTCGCCGTCGGCGATACCGCGATCTTATCGTTGGCCGACAATACAATAGTCTTATTAAAAAGTGAGTGTGAGCATATCGGCGTTAAAATCAACACCTGCGCTCGCGGTGAGACCAGCGGGCCCCCGGCGGAAAAAGAATAGGCTGTCGAGCCGGTCGGCGAGGCGACAATAATCCCATCCAGAGCAAAATGGCTGAAATAATTATTATTTACCCGAACATCAAGCTCAATCAAACGATTAAATTCTTCACCGCTAATCAAGGCTTCATTCAAAGCGACTCGCCTGAGAAGATTGCCGTCTTGAAACTCGATATCCACTTGGAGAATAGCACGTTTTTCAATACTGAAGTCACCTGCTAAGACTTTAATTAAAGAGTCATACATATCGTCCTCGTTAAAGTACATCATAAAACCAAGACGGCCCAGATTGACCCCGAAAACCGGCAGGGTGTTTTCTTGCATGAATCGAGCCGCCCGTAACATAGTCCCGTCACCGCCCAACACCATAGCAAGGTCACTATCTTGAAATAGATTCTTTTTGTCACAACCTAGATTTTCCAAGCCCAATTTGGCCGCGTCGTCGGTTAATAGCTTAACCGTAACTTGGCGATTTTCCAGCCAAGCGACGATTTGCGGAACCAGCCGTTTGATTATCGCTTTATTTGGATGTGGAATAATAGTTATTGTTGGCATATTTTATTATCAAATCCCAGTCAAGCGTTCACTAATCTTTTATGAGCCGCGGAAACAAGATCGGAAATTACCTCATTTAACCGACCTGAGTCAATGGCAGCCGGTTTTGCTTTGGCCGCGTAAAGCCAAAATTCAATATTACCTTTGGCCCCAACTATCGGCGAATGTGTTATCCCTTGTAATGATAGGTTAAAATCATATAACCGCCGCACCGTATCTTGAAGCACTTGCCGATGCTTGGCCGGGTCTTTAACAATGCCGCCCTTGCCCACTTGACCGCGGCCGACCTCAAATTGAGGCTTGACTAAAAAGAGGATTTTCCCGTTCTTAACCAAACAATTATATAAAGCTTCAATAACTTTAGTGATAGAAATAAAAGAGATGTCAATCGTAGCCAACCAGGTTGGTTCCGATATATCTTCCGGTTTTAAATAACGAAGATTAACGCGCTCCAATACCTCGACGCGCTTATCTTGACGCAAGCGCCAATCCAATTGGCCGTAACCTACATCAACAGCGATTACCTTGCGAGCTCCTCTTTTTAGCAAGCAATCTGTAAATCCGCCTGTCGAGGCACCGCCGTCCAATACCACTTGCCCCTCAGGGTCGATAGCGAATTCATCCAAAGCCGCGGCCAACTTGAACCCGCCGCGCGAAGCGTAGACCTTGCCTCCCGACCGGACGTTGATTTGACAATTTTTATCAAACCTGGTGCCGGGCTTATCTACCAACTTGCCGTTGACCCTGACTTTACCGGTAATAACCGCCGCGGCGGCGCGATTGCGGCTCTCCATCAAGCCCCGATCAACTAGCATTTGATCTAATCTTAATTTTTTCTGATTGGACAACTTCAAGAATTCTTTCAGTGATTGCCTTTGGTTCCAGGCCGGTTTCCAAAAAAAGCTGCTCGACTTTACCATGCTCGATAAAAGCGTCCGGCAACCCGATATTCAGAACTTTAATATTATCTTTGTCAGCCAGTAACTGGCTGACGGAAGCGCCAAAACCCCCCGTTAAAACATTTTCTTCGATGGTGACCAATAATCTATTGGACGCGGCCATCTTAAAAATTAATTCACGGTCAAAAGGCTTGGCGAATCTGGCATTAATTAAGGTCGCGTCAATTCCCTTTTCCAGCAGCTCTTTTTTTACTTGTTGCCCTACGGCCACCATACGCCCCAGAGCCATAATACAAATTTTTTCACCAATAGACAAGACTTCCGCTTTACCGAGCGGCAAGTCAATATAATTTTCCGACAAACTTACTCCCAAACCGCTACCCCGCGGATAACGAATGGCTACCGGATGATGAATCTTTATGGCGGTAAACAACATATTCCTGAGCTCGTTTTCATCCTTTGGCGACATAACCACCATATTGGGTATCTCGGACAGATAGGTAATATCGAATACCCCGTGATGAGTAGGACCGTCATCACCAACTAAACCACCACGGTCAATAGCGAAAATAATCGGCAGGTCCTGCAAACATACATCTTCTATGACTTGGTCAAAAGCCCTCTGCAAAAAGGTTGAGTAGATGGCAACTACCGGTTGCCAACCCGTGAGTGCCAGTCCGGCGGCAAAAGTAACCGCGTGCTGTTCAGCTATGCCGACGTCAAAAAAACGGTCTGAATAAAGCTCTTTAAATTTTTTTAGGCCTGTCCCCCGTGTCATTGCGGCTGTAATACAGACCAGATTCACATTCTTCTTGGCCAACTCGACCATGGTCCGGCCAAATACGGACGTATAAGTAGGTATTTTGTTTTTCGCCGGCAAGCTCTCACCGGTCTCGACATTAAACGCCCCCGTGCCGTGAAATCTATCCGGATTTTCCTCGGCCGGTCCGTAACCTTTACCTTTTACGGTTAAAACATGGATAACAATCGGTCCGCCTACTTTTTTAGCCATATTAACGCTCTGCTTGATGGCATTAATGTTGTGACCGTCGACCGGACCGATATATTTAAAACCCAGTTCCTCGAAGAGCATCCCCGGAACCAAGAACTGTTTTAAACATAAGCGTACACTCTCTCCCCAGCTCACTACTCTATCGCCTACGGCGGGAATACGCCTGATAGTCTGTTCTATATCATCACGCATGCGGTTATAGGTCGGGTCTAAACGTAAGCGATTCAAATACGAGGACATCGCGCCCACATTGCCGTCAATAGACATCTCATTATCATTTAGAATAATTGTCAGGTTGGCTTTATGATGTCCGGCTTGATTCAGGGCCTCATAAGCCATGCCTCCGGTCAAGGCACCGTCACCGATTACAGCCACGACTTGGCGTTCATCACCCTGACGTTGATAGCCTAGTGCCAAACCCAGGGCTATCGATAGCGAATTGCTGGCGTGGCCACAGTTAAAAACATCATACCGGCTCTCATCCTTACGCGGAAAACCGGACAACCCCTTGTAAGTGCGAAGCGTATGAAATTGTTTGCGTCGGCCCGTAAGCAGCTTATAAACGTAAGATTGATGGCCGACATCCCAAACTATCTTGTCCACGGGTGTATCCAAAGCCAACAGTAAGCCGATAGTCAACTCAACCACGCCGAGATTAGGAGCCAGATGGCCTCCGTTTTTTGAAGTAACGCAAATCATCTCTTCACGCAGCTCGTGCGCTAATTCTTTCAGCTGGCCGGCATTGAGATTTCGTAAATCATCCGGCTTATCTATAGTATCAAGAATTCTTATAGGAATTTCCTTATCAAGATCCGTTAGTTTATTATCATCCATGTTAATATCTCACATTTTTTTATTACAGAAGCAACCAAACATAGAAGCCCCCTGCTGTCACTATTTTTATAGTTTACTACTAAAGTATCATAGACTCCATGCAAGTTTAAAAAAATTATCTTACCTATCAGCTTCTTCTGGCGACAATAAAATCGGCCAAATTACATAACGGTTCGGTATGCGCGAGATTGATATTTTTTAGAGCATCTTTTGCCTTCTCAACTAATTGGCGCACGTAATTACATGATTCATTCATGCCCAATATAGCCGGGAATGTGGCCTTATTTAATTTGGCGTCGCTACCCTGACTTTTTCCCATTTCCCGCGTATCGCCGACTACGTCCAATATATCATCGGTTACTTGGAAGGCAAGGCCCAAATTAAACGCGAAATCCGTTATCGCCTCC
>CAJVYJ010000110.1 GCA_913009475.1 uncultured Actinomycetes bacterium
TTGTCATTGTCTTTTTTTTTTAATGATACGGCGACCACCGAGATCTACACTCTTTCCCTACACGACGCTCTTCCGATCTGTCATATAAAAGATAATTTATCCGCGCTTAAATCATCCATCTGGAATAATGGTGTTATATATCCAATTATGGCAATCAAAAATGGTGCCGGCTATTATGTTGTTGACGGAAAACGTCGCTGTGCTGCCTGCCGCGATTTAAACTTGGGTGTCGACTTTAAAATACCCTCGTTGATTATAAGCGCCGATACTGCAAAAGCATCTCAGTTTAACCTTATTGCCAATACGGTGCGAAATAATTTCGGTCCGCTTGAGCAAGCTGAGCTCAGTAACATTTTAATTAATAAATACAACAAGCAGCCGCAAGAGATTGCGGCTGCTCTTGGCGTCAGCCAAGCTTATATAAAAAGGATAATAAATATTTTCACTCTGCCTAAAGAGATGATTGCGGCAACGCGGAGCGGCCGCATAACTTTTAGCCACGCTCTTTGGTTGACCAAGCTCTTACCGGCCCCCAAAAAGCTAGACTTTTGCTACCAACGCCTATTGAAAGACAAATTATCTATCCGTGATTTGGAGACATTGATTTCAAGTTTAAGAAAAAGTGATAATGAAAAAAATAGCTATCGATTTTTTAATCCCAAAGTCATCACTACTTCTGCCGGCTCCCGCCTCCGCTTTGAGCCGCGCCGACGTTCTCTAAGAATTGAGCTGAACATTAAAAAAGATGAATCATTGGAAGTAATTTTTAAGACACTCAAGGATAACATCGACGATTTGTCAAAAGATAAGTTGAAGGCGGTATCTTAAATTATTGATTTTAAAACGATTTTTATAAACATTTAACGCAACGAAAGCAACACGTCCCCTAATATACCACGCTTATCATTCCCGACCTGATCGGAAATCCAGGTATTTCGCAAGAATGACCGGTAACAATAGCATCGTAGAGGCAACCCCTTATTATACTTCAAAATAAATATCGTTCTATTTCCAAAGCCTGATGAAAAATCCCTAAAATATCAATATCTCCATCGGGTTTAATTAGATTTGATTCGTTGTTTTATTTCCTCGTTGCCAATTAATCTCTTGGCTTCTGAATCAGACAATCCTCCCTGGATCATCCTAACAAAAGCAAGCTCACGAATAATTTCATCATATGAGCTATCTTCAGGCAGCTCTTGGATTATTTGAACCATTTGTTCTTTATCAGATGCCATAATTCCCCTTTCATTTCTATATTTATACCATTTAAACTTCTCTTTACGCCCAAAATTGTTAATGTCGGATAAAACCGAAACAGGTGGCCGCAGTGGTCCGAAATACATATAAGATTACCGGAAACGATAACTTTGTAGGGGCGAGGCACGCCTCGCCCTTGAAGTAACACAACAAGCGCAACCAACGTCCCCCAAAATAATTCAAGAATAAAGACCAGGCCCCGTTTTAATATGAGTAGATATTAAAACCACATACAACCGTCGCGATAGCGTTGAAATCTTTATCGTTATGAAATAAACAAAGATCATTTTCTATGGCGGTCCTGGCAATCAAACAGTCAATTAGCTTGCGAACGGTCAAACCCCGCCTGCGGCAAGCGCGATATATTTGCGCCGCCTCAATATATGAATTGGTATTTTTTAAAGAATATACCGGCAGTTCCAGGAGATATTTTTTAGTTCGTTTAAAATCCTTTTCACTCTTTATTCCTTGTAATATTTCGGCCAGTATTATGTCGGCAATGGCAATATCTTCGCCTTCCTCGATTAAGTGCCGTAGATGTAATTGGGTTTTCGTACCAGTAGCGTTGAAGAAATCCAGCCAGACAGAAGTGTCGATAAGTATCAAGCTTGATTTCTCCGCATCTCATCCAAATTACCATCCCATCTTACCTTGCCTTCAAGCTTTAATAAGTTCTTCCTTTTTCTTTTAGATACCAATTCAGCCAACGCCAAATTGACTAGTTCTTTCTTGGTTTTAATTTTTGTCAGCCTCATACCTTCTTTAACCAAGTTATCGTCCAAAACAATATTCGTTCTCATTGCAATCACCTCAATACACATTGTATATCATATATATGTGTATTGCTACCATCATTATTCAACAAGTTTTAATAACGTAACGAAAGCAACAACGTCCCCTTATCGGTCCGCCCACATTATGCTTGTCATTCCCGACCCCGATCGGGAATCCACGGTCAACCGTGCATTCTTTAATCTATTAAGATCAGGGATGTGTTAACTAAAGATGGCCGGAATGCCTGAAATGGTGGCCGCAGTGGGCCGAAATACGCATTTTGGAGATTGACGCCGGTATTTTTAATTTCATTTGGTTGTAAATCAGTGTCGATTTTGCTCTTTTTTTTCTCATATATTCCTCTATGCTGACTCAAATGGAATTTCCATTAATCCACAAACGCCTTAAAATAGCGATAATATATATAATTGCGGGCATAATTTTTTTCTTCTTTGTATACTTGCAATATATCAAGCTTTATCAAACGGTCAATCAGCTTCTGAGCGCCGGAGCGGGTAAAGCCGACTGCTTCCATAATATTTTTGGTTGTTATAACAGGATTGGTAAATAAATATCGTAAAACTTTTAAACTGCTTTCCGACTCCCTTTTACCCAGCATCTGTATCTTTTCCATATCCTTATCACGAATCTCACGAATTTTTTTTGCCACCTCGATTCCATCTTCAGCAGTCTGAATTATGCCTGTTAAAAAGAGACCAACCCATGCAAGAATATCGCCGTTGTGATAAGCGTTCAGCCTGTCATAATACAATTGCTTATGCTTTTTAAAAAAGGAGGATAAAAATAATACCGGATTTTCAAGCAAGCCTTTTTGGAGCAACAAAAAGGTTATCAATAAGCGCCCGGTGCGACCATTACCGTCTAAAAACGGATGAATGGTTTCAAATTGCGCATGAGCGTAAGCAATATGAATAAGCGGCGTCCTTAAGAGCAAACATTTTGAGAAAAATTTCAATACCGGGTAATATCTGAGTAATGCCGTCTAGCTTACCGACCAATCTTTCAGCTTCTGCAGCTTTATTCAACAAATTTTGTCCAATATCAAACATACCACGTACGGGAAACGGTTCGGGAATATACGCTACATAACCATTTGGTTGTCTTATTTTCTTACAAATAACAAGTTTTTTCATTTTAGTTGGCATTGAGTTTAAGATATAAACTATCTTACTATTTAGTTAACTTCTTGTCAAAGATGTAAACTAATTTTCTCATTGTCACTGCCGACCCCGATCGGGAATCCAGGGCTTTTTTCTCCCCTCCAACAAGAGGGGCCGGGGGTGTGTGAACTAATCTTGATTTGACCGAAATCCAATTGGATACTTTTTCTTTAACTTTGGTGGCCTCATTAGCTGCTGAACGGCTTCCACTAGTGAAATAATTGCTTGATCGTGGGGCGGCAAGTTGGTGTTCCACTTCGCTTAACTTTAAAGCAAGTTCTTTTTGGCTCATTAAAATTTCACGAAGTTTAATAAAGACCCGCACAACATAAACGCTGATCTCTATTGCCCGTTTTGAATTAAGAACGCTTGCCGCCATAATTGCACCGTGTTCCGTAAAAACAAACAGAAGCGTGGGGGAGAACTTGAGCTTAGAGAGGCGGTCGCATTCTGCGACCGCCTCTTCCTTTTCACTTTTAGTGAGCTGAAAGATAAAATCTTTTGGGAACCTTTTATTGTTACGTTTTACCTGCTCATTAAGTCGTTTTGTTTTTACCCCATAAAGTTCCGCTAGATCTGAATCAATAATCACTTTCTGTCCACGAATAAGCATTATCTTGTTTTCTATATGCTCAATTGGTATTAATAATCGTTCTTTAACCATTATGCAACTCCGCTATTCATAAAGGCCGTTATTACTCTTATAATACCATTAGATTGTTACATAAACAAACATATGTTCTGTTATTAAGCACTGTTATGCTATTAACCTTCGATGAAATGTAGCCGACGTCCACTAAATCCCACCACCCCCTAATTCTAATTATACGGTTTAAACCGAAATGAGTGGCCGCAGTGGTCCGAAATACATATAAGATTACCGAAAACGATAACATCGTAGGGGCAATCCCTCGCGGTTGCCCGTTATTGATTATTTAATTGGTTGTTAAGTTGTTCGAATATTTCACTCTGACACGACAAAAACTCTGCAGGCCCCGCCGGAAACCAACGTACCCCTTGATTGGGTTCGATGAAAACACCTATTTGACGAGGTTAAACAGGGTGGCCGGATAAAACCGAAACAGGTGGCCGGATTGGCCGGAATGCGCACTCCATCGACTTTGCCTTTTTAACCTCATGGATGACTTTATCTTTACCGACAAAATCAATCTTGATGGTCTCATCTATCATCAACTCTTTATTGGCGCGCTCATATGATTGCTCGTGAATTAATTTGCCAATGGCTACCGCTCCAGACGTTTGCTCCATGGAAATATCACGGCTAAACAGCCAAAGCTTGCGTTGACAGATAAAGTAGTAATTTATCTTAGTGCCGGTAATCCGGGCAGGATTAAAATTAATCATATTTCTATAATTAAGCCTTCCCCTGGTATATTATTTACAGATAATATACTGGCAGAAATTTAACGGTCGTTTCCTTCACTCTTACTTTGTCTAATCTGTCTTTCGTCAAGATAATGGCTTCGTTTGGATAATATTTATTAATAAAGCTGTACATATTTTTGCCTATATTCGGATTAGAGGAATATTTTGATTCAATCGGCAATAAATCACCAGCACTTTCGATAATAAAATCTATTTCCGCGCCGCTTTTGGTTCTCCAGAAGTTAATATATTTTTCTTCCTTAACCCGTCTTAGCTCACCAAGAACAACATTTTCTACCAACGACCCATAATCATTTCTTAACTCTATCTTCCTATAATCGGATAGAATATAATTCCTAAATCCGTTATCGACAAAATAAACTTTTGGATTTTTAACAAGTTCTGTACGTTTATTTTTATAAAAAGGAGTAATGATGTCTATAACATAAGTTTCTTTTAAGATATTTAGGTGCTCTTTTAATAATAAAAACTTAAGATCCGCGACATTAGAAAGCTCATTATAATTAATAAGACTAGCGAGTTGCACAGCTAAAAATTTGATTAGCCTCAAAAGTTTATTCTCGGTTGCCAACTTCAATAATGAACTAATATCTTTTAGTAAGTAATTACTGACGATACTTTCCAGCAGTTTTCCTTTTTCGGATTCGGTTTTTGCTAAAGTTATCGCCGGATAGCCACCCCAGATAAGATACGTCTCAAAAGAGTTTTTCAGCCTTTGGTTAATCTCATTGCTAAAGACTGCCTTGTCAAATTCTAAGGTAAACGCGTCTGGTATCTTGTTATTTAATAAATTATGAAGTTCCGGGCTGACAGCCAAGAGATATTCTCTAAACGAGAATGGGTAAAGTGTAAAGCTAACCATTCTGCCAACCATATATTTACCGGTTTGGAAAGTAAGCTCAAGCGAAGATGAGCCTGAGATGATATACTTTGCCGAGGTTGTGTCAAACAGATACTTTAATTTTTTACCGCCGTCTTGCGCGTATTGGAATTCATCGATAATTATTACTTCATATTGTTTATTAAGTTCTATAAAACTTTCCAAATCAGTTTGAAAAAGATTTAAATCACTTATTTTTTCGAAGGTGATAAATTTAACTTTTTTATCCGCGGAAAGAAGTTTTTTTTCAAGATTTTTTAATAAAGTAGTCTTACCGGCCTGGCGCGGACCGATTATAGCTATTACTTCTTTTCTGCCTAAAAAGGGTTCGATTTCCTTCTCAAGCCTTCTATTAATATACATATTTGAATTATAGCAGGGTTATTATTAGTTTTTCAAGTAATATCCTATTTGCTTTATTTTTTATTTAATATTAATTATTCTTCGTTAGACTTGTTATTCCCGACTCCCTTATGTTTGTCATTCCGACTCCGATCGGGAATCCAGTAGACCAATGATATTCCCCTCTCATTAATAAAGAGGGGCCAGAGAGATTTTTTGTGTTGATTATTCATTAAACAAATCTGCATACATTAAAGTAACGCAACAAAAGCAACAACGTCCCCTAAAATTTTATGAATATTTACTTTAGCGAAATATTGATACACCACATTTCTTGCAAGCCGCTATAAGCGATTTATCTCTGGTAGCCAGAGGTAAGCCCTGACGCATAGCCAGCTCTAAATACGCAGCGTCGTAAGATGTTAGCTTATATTCCCGACCCACTGAAATGATTGCTCCAACAATTTGTGACGCGGTCTCTTCATCTTCTTCTATGGGCAACGATCTTAAAAGCTCCATAAATCTCAAAGATTAGATCGGAAGAGCACACGTCTGAACTCCAGTCACACTGATATATCTCGTATGCCGTCTTCTGCTTGAAAAAAAAAAAAAATAATGAATAACAAAA
>CAJVYJ010000111.1 GCA_913009475.1 uncultured Actinomycetes bacterium
TCAATAGAACTAAGCAATTTTTCGTGTCCCAACTTGAACCAGGTATCAGCAAGTTTCTCTATTATCTCCGGAAAAAAGGCCAACTCATCCAAGGTAAAGTCCAGTTTAATTAATTTCTTTATCAGACGAGCGATATTTAGGTCATCATCGGAAAAACGCTTACCCTTGTCGGTAAGAACGGGTTGAATAAAACCCAGCTCTTCCAGGCGTTTTATCGTAGTGGAGTTCAGGCTGGTCTTTCTGGCCAAGCCCTTCTCCGAAAGAGTAGGCGGCTGGTGGCCCAGGACATTTAAAACATCTGTTTTAATGTCAAAAAATTTCTTGATATCGTTTATTTCCGCCGGGTTGTCAACTACCTCTTTTATCTTCGCCAACGGCAGAAAACAATTCTCCTTAAGATGTTTAATCAGCTCTACAGTTACGAGGTGTTTATCATTATACAGCGCGGTTCTGCCGTCTAATTTTGCCGGTGGGGGCAGTATTTTTTCATGGCTCCAGTATCTGATGGTCCTAGTCGATACGCCTGATAACTTGGCTATCTCATCTATAGTATAGTAATTAACATCCATTTAATCTCATATTGCCCGGTCGCCTTAGAATTAATCAACAATAATGATACAGAATATATGTGACAGTAGAACTGTAATATTATTAATTCAACTTGTCAATAGGCGATTATTTAAACCGCGTATAAACAGCTAAATATTATTAACTCCGGCAACAAGAATGTTATTTAAACAAAAGGGGACGTTGGTTGCAATTGTTGCATAGTTGCTTACAATTAGTTATGATACACAGATGCCAAGACAACCAAGACTTGAGGCACCAGGCCTTATATATCATATTATCGCCAGAGGAATAGAAAAAAGCGATATTTTTATAGATGACAGTGATCGCTGTTTTTTTATCGAGCGTTTTGGACAGATATTAAATGATTCGGATGCAAAATGCTTTGCTTTTATTATTATGACTAATCATTTTCATCTCATGCTTACCACTAACACAATTCCGGTCTCTCGAGTCATGCACCGATTGTTAACCAGTTATGCAGTCTATTTTAATAAACGACACAAAAGGGTCGGCCATCTATTTCAAAATCGTTATAAATCTATAATATGCGAGGAGGACTCGTATTTTTTAGAGCTTCTTAGATATATCCATTTAAATCCGGTAAGGGCCGGTATTATCGAATCCATGGATGAGCTAAGCGGTTATCGTTTTAGCGGGCATAGAGCGCTTCTGGGTATTGAAAAATACAACTGGTATGACACTAGCGATGTTCTTTCGTATTTTGATAAAAATAAAAAGCCGGCCTCTAAGAAATATATAAATTTCATAAGTGATGGTTTTTTAATCGGTAAAGACCATAGATTTAGTGGTGGAGGTCTTAAAAGATCACTTAATTTTCCATCTGTTTATCCTAAGGAAAAGCAAGCTTTTGATAGTAGAATATTAGGAAGCAGTGATTTTGTTCTAAGCCTGCAGGAGCTGATGGAAACAAAGCAGTCATTGGTAGATGAGATAACTGTTGATGAACTAATTAAAAAAGAAGCCGGTGCATATGGCATTAGTATCAAACAACTACGAGATGATTACTCTGCTTCCATAAACGAAGTTAGAGAAAAAGTCGTCTACTTGGCTGTTATTGTTCATGGTCTATCTTTTGCAGAAGTAGCCAGGGAGCTAAGAGTTCATCGATCTACTGTGGCCAGGTTAGTTGATCGAGTAAAAAATCGTTACACGATAACGAACGAGACTGATAATAAGCAATAAAGCGACAATTGCAACCAACGTCCCCTAAAGGAAAGGCGATATTGAGGACTGGCTACTTAATATAATATGATATAAAATAATAATTGTAGAAATTTTTTAGGAGGAAATGGTGGCGGAAAAAGGAACTTATCGGGTAAAAGCCGGCTTGGCTGAGATGTTAAAAGGCGGCGTTATTATGGATGTTACCAACGTGCAGCAAGCTAAGATCGCTGAGGACGCGGGAGCAGTAGCGGTTATGGCTTTGGAGAGAGTGCCTGCCGACATAAGAGCGGCCGGCGGAGTTGCTCGTATGGCGGACCCGGCAATAATAGAAAATATTATGAAGACGGTTAGTATACCGGTTATGGCCAAGGCGAGAATAGGTCATTTCGTTGAGGCCCAGATATTGCAATCATTGGGTGTTGACTATATAGATGAAAGTGAAGTATTGACTCCGGCCGATGAGAAATATCATATAGATAAGTGGTCTTTCGACGTTCCTTTTGTGTGCGGAGCTGTAAATTTAGGCGAAGCGCTACGCCGTATCGGGGAAGGGGCGGCCATGGTCCGCACTAAAGGTGAGGCCGGTACCGGTAATGTGGTAGAAGCGGTGCGTCATATGCGCACAATCAGGGGAGAAATGGCTTGGTTAACCAAGTTGGGCCCCGAAGAGTTAATGAGCGCCGCCAAAGAGCTTAAGGCGCCGGTTGAGCTTGTCCGCGAAGTCGCTAAGAGTGGCAGGCTTCCGGTTGTTAACTTTTCCGCCGGCGGCATAGCTACTCCGGCTGATGCCGCTTTAATGATGCAATTGGGGGCGGACGGCGTATTTGTCGGTTCCGGTATTTTTAAGTCATCGGACCCATCGAATAGAGCCAAAGCTATTGTTGAGGCGACGACGCATTGCAATGATCCTAAAGTATTGTCGGAAGTTTCGAAAAGCCTAGGTGAAGCCATGCCCGGCTTGGAGATTTCCGAGATAGACTCCAATAATCTAATTCAAAACCGCGGTTGGTAGCGGAGTAGAAGCTTAAGCTCGCCGTGCTCGCAATTGTAAATATCAAATCGTAAAATTAATTATATCGCAATCTTCCCTAACTCCTCACGCTCTCGGCCACGTTCTCTTTATTGACCGGCCGACGGTACTTTTCAATTGTAACGCTATATCCCCGTTTGTAGTTGTATTGATATTTATCCGATAAAGTTGTAAAAATAATGGGTTATTAATAAACAAGTAAACAGGAAATGAGAGGCGCGAACATTATTAAGGCTGAGAAGGAGTTCTCTAATCTTACGGTGGGAATATTAGCGTTGCAAGGGGCGGTGGCTGAACATGCTCGAGTCGTAACCGACTGTGGCGCCTCTTATTTGGAAATAAAGAAAAGTCAGCAACTGGATAAAGTCGATGGACTGATAATACCAGGCGGCGAGTCGACTACGATGCGAAAGTTGATGACCAAATATGGCATGATAGAACCGATAAAAGAATTAGCCGCTCAAGGTTTGCCGATATTTGGAACTTGCGCCGGTCTGATTTTATTAGCGAAAGAGATATCGAGCGGCGAACCGGCGGTATTGGGTTTGATGAATATAACAGCCCGACGTAACGCTTTTGGGCGCCAAGCCGATAGTTTTGAAACTGATTTAACGATTTCCGCTTTGGGGAAAGAGCCGTTTAAGGCCGTATTTATCAGGGCTCCGTGGATAGATTCGGTGGGCAAGGGGGTAAATATTTTAGCTTGCTTCCCTGACTGTGGTAGAATCGTTTTGGCTGAGGAGGACAATATTTTAGTCAGCGCTTTTCACCCGGAGTTAACGGATGATATGCGCATCCATCAGTATTTTCTAAATAAAGTTAAAACAAGAACCTAAAATGTCAAGGTTACAATTTGCAATTGCGAACACAGTAAGCCGGCTAAAATAAAGGAGGAATAGTGAGCGGCCATTCAAAGTGGTCTACAATCAAACATAAGAAAGGGCGTGAAGACGCCAGGCGCGGCAAGCTTTTCTCAAAATTGACCCGCTATATTACGGTAGCGGCCAAAGAAGGCGGCGGTAATCCTGAGATGAACGCCAACTTGGCGGCGGCAATCGATAAGGCAAAAGATTATAATATGCCGGCCAATAATATTGAACGCGCTATAAAAAGGGGTACGGGCGAGATCGCGGGCGTCAGCTATGAACAGTTTACCTATGAGGGTTATGGGCCGGACGGCGTCGCGATATTGCTGGAGTTGATGACTGATAATCGCAATCGTACCGCGGCCGAGATCAGAAATATATTTACCAGGCATAACGGTAATCTTGGAACTTCGGGTTCTGTTGCTTGGATGTTTGAGCGTCGCGGGGTGATATTGGTGCCAAAAAATGTTATAGATGAAGAAAAATTACTGGATGTGGTGCTGGAAGCCGGAGCGCAGGATATGGCGACTGAAGATGACCATTATGAGGTCATTACAGAACCAACTGAGCTGGCGGCGGTCAGAAAGGCGCTGGAAGCTCAAAGCATAGAGCTGACATCGGCGGAATTGACTATGGTGCCAAAAAATACTACTCCGTTGGATAAACAGCAAGCACGCAAGGTCTTAAAGTTCATTGACGCCCTAGAGGAAAGCGATGATGTTCAAGAAGTCTATTCCAACTTTGATATTTCCGATGAAGTCATGAATGAACTGGTCTCCGAGAGTTAGTAGATAAAAGCAAGGTCTCTCTTTTAATCTCTACCGCATTATGCCAACAAGAACGAGATAATCATTTACGTGAGGGTGAAGAATGAACCAAGAAAAGAAGCAAGGCGCCGACTTAAGTGAACTAATGGGCCGTCGTTTGCAAAAGTTAGATGATTTAAAAGATAAAGGTATAGAGTTATATAAGACCAAGTTTATCCGTACGCATAAACTCAGCCAAATAAGAGAAAAATATGTGGATTTGGAGGCGGGTGACAAGAGTGGCGAGGCGGTCAAGGTGGCCGGCCGGCTTATGGCCAAGCGTCGGCACGGCAAGGCCAGTTTTTTAGTTATAAAAGATGGTTCAGCGACTATCCAACTTTATTTAAGTCTGAATACTCTGGGAGATGAGCGTTATAATTTATTTCTTGATTTTGATATCGGTGATTTTGTCGGTGTCTCCGGAGAGGTCTTCAAAACGCGCCGCGGTGAACTCTCCATCTCAGTCGATGATTTTGAATTACTGACGAAGTCGCTGCGTCCACTGCCGGAAAAATGGCATGGTTTGAAAGATATCGAGACCAGATACCGGCAGCGCTACGCGGACCTGATTGTCAATTCCGACGCTAAAGACGTCTTTATCAGGCGTAATAAAATCATCAAGGCGATTAGGCAATTTTTTAATAAGGAAGATTTTATGGAAGTGGAAACGCCGATGCTCCATCCTATCCCCGGCGGTGCCACGGCACGTCCATTTATTACTTATCACAATGCCCTGGATATGGATTTATATCTGCGTATAGCGCCGGAGCTTTATTTAAAGAGGTTGTTGGTCGGTGGGTTTGAACGTGTTTTCGAGTTAAATCGCAGCTTTCGGAATGAAGGCATCTCAGTGAAGCATAATCCGGAATTTACTATGTTGGAGGCTTATCAGGCTTACGCTGATTATCACGATATGATAGAACTAACGGAAAAACTGATTAAAAAAGTAGCCGGCGAAGTGACTGAGAGCAAGATTATAAATTATCAGGGCATGGAATTGGATTTTGGCCGTCCCTGGAAGAAAATGACTATGCTCGAGTCATTGGAGAAGATTGGAAAAGTCAAAGTTTCCTATGAGATGGCTCTCGAGGAGCTGCGTTCTATCGCTGCTGAGTTCGAGGTAGCGGTCGATTCCAAAGACGGTAAAGGTAAAATTATCAGCGAGTTGTTTGAAAAACTTGTTGAATCCAATATTGTCCAACCTACATTTATTATAGATTATCCGCTGGAAATCACACCCCTGGCTAAAACTCATGCTCAGAATCCAGAACTGGTTGAGCGTTTTGAGCTGATTATGGCCGGCCGCGAAGTCGCCAACGCGTTTTCCGAACTAACAGACCCCAGGGAACAGCGGCGTCGTTTTGAGAAACAGGCGGCTCTGCGGAAAGCAGGCGATGAGGAAGCGCAGTATTTGGACCAGGATTATCTGCGAGCTCTCCAATATGGCATGCCGCCGGCCGGCGGCATGGGTCTTGGCGTTGATCGATTAGTGATGATATTAACTGATTCACCATCGATTAGGGACGTTATTATCTTCCCGCACATGCGTCCCGAAGCCGGTCGCGAAAGATAAAATTATTTTTTGTTGCTAAAACATATTACGGGTGCTTATAATGTTACATTATTAGTATTTAAATTGAAAGGTAATAGTGCTGGCAAAAGTTGAAAGTGGCGCCAATATCGGTTTAGACGCTTATAAAGTGGTCATTGAGGTTAATTTAGCCCGAGGCTTGCCGACCTTTATAGTTGTAGGCTTGCCCGATACCGCAGTTCAAGAGTCCAGAGAGCGGGTCCGGGCCGCTATTGCCAATTCTGAGTTTGAATTTCCGCTACGCCGTATTACAGATCGGAAGAGCACACGTCTGAACTCCAGTCACACTGATATATCTCGTATGCCGTCTTCTGCTTGAAAAAAAAAAAAAAAAAGAGAGCATGCCCATGGAAGGACAAGAAAAACAGAATCGCAGCTCTCTTATCACTCCCTGTCGG
>CAJVYJ010000112.1 GCA_913009475.1 uncultured Actinomycetes bacterium
CCGAGATCTACACTCTTTCCCTACACGACGCTCTTCCGATCTATTAGTCCTAAATGCTTTTAACATTGTCTACTTGGTATCCAAAAGAGACTTCCCGTTTGCCTCTAACAACTTAATCTTGGCTTCATCCATTTTCACCACTGCTTCCGGCAACGGCGCGTAATTTAAAGGTTTAGTATATTTTTGTCCGTCATGAACTACCCACCAAGCCAGATCAGCTAACACTTTCCCTTTGGCCGCCTTTTGATTTTGGTAGATCAGCATCCAGGAAAACCCGGTTATCGGGTAAGCCTTTTTATTGGGTGAATCCACCAGTGATACTCTAAGATCAGCAGGCAACTTTATACCATCAGCGGATGCCGATGTTGAGGCGGCTGTCGGTTTAATAAACTTACCGGAATTATTTAGTAAAACCGCGTAAGTAAAATCGTTTTGGACAGCGTAGGCCAACTCAACATAACCGATAGCACCGGCAGTTTGGCTTACCTGTCCCGCCACACCCTCATTGCCTTTAGAACCCAAACCCACCGGCCAATTAACCGATGTGGATTTGCCTACCTTGCTCTTCCATTGCGGACTGGTCTTGCTTAGATAGTCAGTAAATATATAAGTAGTGCCGCTGCCGTCGGAGCGATGCACCACTAAAACATCTTTGTTAGGTAACTTTAAACCCGGATTTAACTTGACAATACGCGGGTCGTTCCACTTTTTAATATCACCTAAGAAAATAGCGGCTAAAACATCAGAGGATAATTTAAGCCCTGATTTAATACCGGGTATGTTATAGATAACCGCCTCCGCCCCCATAATTACCGGAATATGAAGTATGCCCGGGGCCGCTTTTAATTGTTCGTCAGTCATCGGACCATCAGTAGCGCCAAAAGCCACCGTTTTTTCTGTAATTTGCTTAATGCCGGCGCCACTGCCAATGGATTGATAATTAACAGAAACCTGGGGATGCAACTGATGATACTCGTCAAATATTTTAGAGAAAAATGGATAGACAAAAGTTGAACCGGCGCCGGTTAAGCGTACTTTCGCACCGCCGTCCCCATTACTGGAGACAACTTTTTTCCCACTGCCGCAAGCGGCTAAAAGCACTATTAGGGTCAAAAAGGCGGCTGGTAAAAATAGCTTTCTTACTTTTTTCATAGATCTCCTTTGATAGTAGTTTCCTTTTACTTCCTTTATTTAATTTAATCTAAAATCAAAACAGTTGGTTAAAGTTACGTGACTTTTTTGCAAACTTTTTGTTAACCTTTTTTCTCCTGGCAGCATAAACGAAAACCAAATATGCTGCGTCCTCTTTTCCTGGATTCCCAGTCGAGCTGGGAATGACAAACTTAATGGCATACCCTCTACGCTTTTATTCCATAGGCAAAGCAAGCTTTGCGGCTACACATTCACTGTCATTCCCGACCTGATCGGGGATCCACCGGCCAACCTGAAGCTTTTGACTCTCGCGCTCTTATCTACCCCCTATCCTCGAACCTCTACGCTTTCATTTACTGGTTAGGCGTGAGGAATAGATTGTTATATAATAATATATATGGCCACTATATTAATTATAGAAGATGACACCACAATCCGCGATACTCTGGAGTTCAGCTTAAAGCTAGCCGGCTTTTCCGTGATGACGGCAAAAAATGGTGAGAAAGGGCTGCGTCTGGCTATTGACCACAGCCCCGACTTAATTCTTTTGGATTTATTGTTGCCCAAAGTCGACGGTTTTACAGTCTGCAAGAAAATTAGAAGTAAAAATGAAACGGTGCCTATTTTAATGCTGACAGCTTTAGATGCGGAGAAAGATAAATTAAAAGGCTTTAACGCCGGCGCCGATGATTATATCACCAAACCTTTTAGCTCCGATGAGCTATTGGCCAGAATAGCCGCAAATTTACGCCATTCAAAACATCAAACAAAAGAATCGGGGACCCGAGAACGGATAGCTTTCGGCGATGTAGTAATCGATAGAAAAAAACATCTGGTAATTGTTAACGACGAACGCGTTAAATTACGGCCCAAGGAATTCTTTCTTTTGGAGCTTATGGCCTCTAACCCAGGCCAAGTATTCTCTCGTGTGGAGCTGTCGGAGAAAATTTGGGGTTCCGATTTTTTGAGTTCATCGCGGACTATCGATGTACACATCAAACGTATACGCGAAAAGGTGGAGCAGATCTCAGGCTACACTTATATACAAACCGTCCATACTCTGGGTTACCGTTTTGAGATTAATAAAGATGGATAACCTAAAATTAATCTTCAATAACTTAAAAGACGGCATTCTGCTAATCGATAAACAAGGTATGATACTCGAAGCTAATGAGTCCGCAAAAATATTATTTAATTTGCCTGATAAGTCCAACAAAATAACCAGTTTTTTTGATCTGGATATTGACAGCAAAATAAAGGCAGCTATCCGTGAGGAGATAATCTCACCGAATAATCGTATGCTGGAATTAGAATTAAGCAGAGATACCGCCGTGCTGCTCTTACATTTAAAACCTATTTATGGCCGTGATAATAGTTTTCTGCTCAGTGCTAAAGATATTACCAAACAGCGGGAGCTCGATACGGTACGCCGTGATTTTATCGCTAATGTCTCCCACGAATTAAAAACTCCCATCACCGGGATTAAGCTGCTGGCCGATGCCATCTGCCAAAGCCCGGATAGTGAGATCGCGACCACCAGACGTTTTGCGGAGCGTTTGGAGAAAGAGACCAGCCGCCTAGTGCAGTTAGTCAATGACTTGCTCGATTTATCTAAGTTGGAATCGTTAGAACCTAAGTTTGAATATTTTGACCTGGCCGGTTTGCTGCAAGAACTGGGAGATGAGTTTAGACAAAAAGCAGCAGCCAAGGATATCCTGTTGCTGATAAACGTGGATAAAAAAATGCCTTTTTTTCAGGGCAATCCGGAACAGCTGGAACTCTTAATAATCAACCTGCTCGATAACGCCATCCGTTATACACAGCCTAAAGGCGAAATTAAATTAAACCTTTTTTTTAAAAAACAAAAATTCATAATAGAAGTCGCGGATAACGGTATCGGTATCCCTAAAAAAGATATCGGCCGCATCTTTGAGCGTTTTTACCGAGTGGATAAGGCCAGATCACGCAAGAAGGGAGGCACGGGGCTTGGTCTCGCTATAGTTAAGCACGTTGTCCAAAACCACCATGGTTCAATTAAAGTCGACAGCCAAGTAAAAAAGGGTTCAAAGTTTACTCTTAGCCTGCCTGTCAATTAACCGCCTAATGTATCAAGACTCCTCAATACATCATATCAGTTTCAGGTCTATCAAAATAGACATGGACATTAAAAGATGTAAAATGTCATAGATGTCACGTGTAAAAAAAAGAACGGATGAAGAATTGGCGCGGCTGGCCGCGGCTGGCCGCAAGCGCGACTTTGGCATACTGCTCAAACGTTATAGCGGCCGGATTTATAACCTGGCATATCGATTTAGCGGCAATAGAGCGGCAGCCGAAGATATTACGCAAGATACTTTTATTAAAGTCTATCAAGCTCTGCCCGGCGCCGACTTAGAGCGACCTTTTAAACCCTGGCTCTATCGAATCGCCGTCAATACCGCCGTCTCCTATCTTAGAAAAGTTAAACCGGCTCTAAACGACGAACTGATTCAGACAAAACCGAGTAAGAACAAGGGGCCGGATGATTTAGCCATAGATTTGGAGTTACAAGGTCGTCTACAATCAGCTATCTTAAAACTGCCGTTAAAATATCGCCGGGTCGTTGTCTTGCGTTACTTAGAAAACATTACCTTTCACCAAATCAGCGAGATTCTTAATATCCCTGAAGGTACGGCAAAAACCAACTTTCAGCGAGCGAAGATAATCTTAAAGCGGGAGTTAACCGACTTTTTTGAAACTAAATAGACGTTGGCAGCGTGTTAATTAATATGAGAGATAAAATCGATAAATTATTCGCTAAATTAGAAAGATTGCCTAAACCGGATGGACTGGACGCCGAGATAGTTACGGCTGCTTTTAATCGACCCTACCGGCAGTTGAAATATGCCACTTATTCCGGGATTATAATTTCACTGGCATTTGTCATCTGGTCGGTCAATATTTTCATAACTCAATTCGACCAATCGTCGGCCTTGAATTTTCTGAAAATGTTCTTTAGTGATTTTGGTGCCGTGCGCGGCAACCTCGCCGACTGGTCCATAGCGCTGATGGAGTCGCTATCGCTTGATTCACTTTTATTGGCTTTGCTGGGAATTTTCATTTTAGTTATTTTAATCAATAAACTTATAGGTTTGAGCAAACAAGATAATTCGCGACAGCCGCACCGGCTTGGACGAGTATCTCAAGAAATGCTTAATTAATTTAACCATATGAGGATATGAGAGAGATGAAACAATCAAAACTTTTAACCGGTATAGCGATTGGCGTCGGTGTCGTTTTCTTAGCTATGCTTATCTTTAGGGCCGGAGTTTTTGTCGGTATGGAAAAAGCGCGTTACTCATATCGCTGGGGGGAAAATTACCAACGCAACTTTGGCGGACCGCCGCGCGGATTTTTCGGGAGATTCTCAGGCCGCGGTAGATTTATAGGCGGCCACGGCGCTTTCGGGCCCATTATCAAAAAAAATAAGGGCTCCGTTGTGGTTAGCGACCGGGAAAACGCGGAGAAAGTTGTCGCGATTGATAAAGATACCCGTATAATTCGTGGACGCGAGGTTATTACTATTAAAGAGCTTAAGTTAGATGACCGCATCGCTGTAATCGGTCAACCTGATAAAAAAGGCGTTATTCAAGCCAAATTAATCCGGGTTTTTGATGGGGAAAATTTTCCGTCGCCGTCTGACCGAAAAGGAAGTAATGAAGTTAAAAAATAAAAAAATACTCTTCGCCGGCGGCACCATCGCGCTTATCCTAATAGTCGCCTTTATTTGGCTGCGAACCAAGCCCAGGTCCAACCAACAAGCTACCGGCCGAATAATAAAAGTATCCAGAGGCACCGTTAAACCCAATTTGACCACGACCGGAGAGATCTCATCGGCCAACGAAGTTAAGATTACTCCGGAAGTCAGTGGAACCTTAAAAGAATTGAATGTAGCTGTCGGTGACAGAGTAACCAAAAATCAAACATTGGCTAAGATAGACGCGACCCAGGCCCAACAACAATTTGACAGCGCTTACTCCAGTTTAGTTAGCGCCAAATTGAAAAGGTCCCAGATAAAAGCCGGGGACCAGGCCGCCATCGACCAAGCTCAGCAAAGTGTAAACAGCGCTTCCCGGTCGCTCCAATCCGCTCAAGCGGATTTAAATAACTTAAAAAATCTTTATCCGCTGCCAAGCGACGCGCAGCAACAACAGCTCGACGCGGCCCAGGACGCTGTCGATAGAGCCAACGACACCTACCAGTTATCTCTAATTGCCTTACGCTCTAAACAGCAAACATACAATTACGATTTGCAGATTCAAAATGAACAAGTCCATCAGGCACAATTAAATATTAATTCCGCTCAAGCCGCACTCGATGATGCTACCATAACTTCACCGATAGACGGGCAAATTATCGCGATTACAGCCGCTGTCGGCGATCAAGTCGGCAGCAACGGACAAAGCGGTCAATCCGACGGCTCGAACGGTGGTCAATCCACCGCGGTCACTTCATCTGCAAACGGCTATCTTTTTTGGATAGCCGATCTGAATAAACTTCAAGTAAAAGCAACTATCGACCAGGCCGATATACCTAAACTGTCAGTGGGACAAGGAGCTGAGATAACCTTAGATGCCCTATCTGATAAAAGTTTTAACGGCAGTGTCAGTTCAATTGATCCGGCGGCGCAGACAAATAACAATGTAACCACATACAACGCTTATGTCTCGCTCGATACCACTGATTCCGCCATCAGATTGGGAATGAGCGCCAATTTAAAGATCGACCTGGGTGAAAAAGACAACGCTCTCATCGTCCCCAATATCGCCGTTAGCGCCAGAGCAGGCGGTAAAACAGTCAAAAAAATAATTGATGGTCAGCCGGTATCAGCCAAGGTTGTCACTGGTTTGTCCGACGATGAAAATACCGAAATTATCAGCGGCTTAAGTGTGGGAGATTCAATCTCTCTGGCGGTGTTTTCCGCTCAAGGCAGTTCTAATAATCCCAGTCAAAGATTTGGCGGTAACCCATTCGGTAGCCGGGGTGGAGGTGCGGCACGGCGGTTTAGCGGTGGCAGACGTTGACGTGATTAAAATCAACAAAGGAACTTATAAATGCTGATAAAGTTGGATAATCTGTCTAAAATATATAGCCTTGGTGAGTTGGAAGTCAGAGCGATCGATAAGATCGATCTTGAGATTAGATCGGAAGAGCACACGTCTGAACTCCAGTCACACTGATATATCT
>CAJVYJ010000113.1 GCA_913009475.1 uncultured Actinomycetes bacterium
AAAATTCCCATAAATCATTATGACGGTAATTATTTTATCGATCCGGCCGGTCTGAAGCGAATTGAAAAGAACGGCCAGGTGGTTTTGCGCTATGTGGACAAAAGCGGTCGGGCCTTACCGGAAGCGGCTCCCAATGGTGCTCTGGCGAATATAGCCGGTATTTGCAATGAAAAGGGCAACGTTTTTGGGCTGATGCCTCATCCTGAGCGCGCAGTTGAAACTTTGTTGGGTTCGACCGACGGCCAAAAGATTTTTAGATCTATCGCTGAAGCTAAAATAAAATTAAGCAGCGCAGGTTAATATGGTTAGACATAAACTTAAATATGAGAATCTGGGCTTGACTTCAGCGGAATATGAAGCGATTAATCGTACTCTAAACAGAGAACCGACTGATGTAGAGTTGGCTATCTACTCGTTGATGTGGTCGGAGCATTGCGGCTATAAACATTCGCGGGCGGTTTTGAAGACTTTGCCGAGTAAAGCCGAGTACGTTTTACAGGGCCCCGGCGAAAATGCCGGAGTCATAGATATTGGTGATGGTTTGGCGATAGCCATGAAGATAGAGAGCCATAATCATCCATCCGCGGTTGAACCGTTTCAAGGAGCGGCTACGGGTGTCGGCGGTATTGTCCGCGATATATTCGCGATGGGAGCTCGACCGCTTGCCAGTTTAAACTCGCTTCGGTTCGGTGATTTAAAAGAATCACGGCAGAAATATTTATTTGAAGGTGTTGTCAGCGGCATTGGCGCTTACGGTAATTGTCTGGGTGTGCCCACGGTCGCCGGTGAAGTCTATTTTGATGATTCATATGCCGGCAATTGTTTGGTTAACGCGATGACTATCGGTTTGGCTGCCAAGGAACGACTGATTAATTCTCAGGCCGCCGGCCCAGGTAATTTACTGGTACTTATGGGCGCTAAAACCGGCCGTGACGGCATCGGCGGCGCCAGTGTTTTGGCCAGTCAGGAATTTGATCAAACCTTACAAGAGAAGCGGCCCAGTGTTCAAGTCGGGGACCCGTTTATGGAAAAATTATTAATAGAAGCTTGCTTAGAGTTGTTAGATGCGGGCTTGTTGGTAGCCTTGGGTGATTTGGGAGCCGCCGGCATTACCAGCTCGGCATCGGAGATGGCGGCGCGCGGGGATGTGGGCGTAGATATCGACGTGGCTCAAGTACCTTTGCGTGAGCCGTCTATGAAGGCATGGGAGATAATGATATCGGAATCCCAGGAACGCATGTTGACCGTGGTATCTCCTGATAAATTAGCAGCGGTTCAAGCGGTTTGCGATAAGTGGGGGCTTGATTCCGCGGTTATCGGTAAAATAACCCCCGGCAACTTAATGCGAGTCTATGATAATGACCGGTTATTGGCAAACATGCCGGTAAAATCTCTAACAGACGAGGCTCCTATCTACCGGCCGACCGCCAGAAAACCCGGCTATCTCGAGGAAACCGGTACCTTTGATTTTAACCGCCTTGATTATAAAGCAGACCCTAATGATGTACTTATCAAACTTTTATCTTCGCCTAACATCTGTAGCCGTCGTTGGGTATGGCAACAATATGACCATCAAGTTCAGACAAATACTGTGGTCTTGCCGGGTGCCGACAGCGCAGTTTTAAGACTAAGGGGTAGTAGCAAGGGGCTGGCGTTAACAGTTGACGGCAACGGACGTTATTGTTATCTGGACCCTTATGTAGGCGCTCAGATAGCCGTAGTCGAAGCGGCGCGTAATTTAGCTTGTGTGGGAGCTAAGCCGATGGCGGTTACCGACTGTCTGAATTTCGGCAATCCGGAGAAGCCGGCCATTTTTTGGCAGTTTAAAGAAGCTGTTAGAGGTATAACTGATGCTTGCACAGCTCTTAACCTACCGGTAATCAGCGGCAATGTAAGCTTTTATAACGAATCTTTTGGTAACGCCATTTATCCGACGCCTACTATCGGTATGCTGGGTATCTTGGAGAATGTTAATAACCATTGTACGCCCTCATTTAAAAATAAGGGCAATATTATCATACTTATCGGTCGTAACCAGATCGAGTTTGGCGGTAGTGAATACTTGAAAATTATCCATAATCAAGTTCAGGGATTGCCGCCTAAGGTAGATTTGAAAGAGGAAAAGCTAAATCAGGAACTCTGTCGGGTCTCAATTCAAAGGCGATTATTACTTTCAGCCCATGACTGCTCCGAAGGCGGGCTGGCGGTTGCTTTAGCGGAATGCTGCATGAGCACAGGCTTAGGTGCGACTGTTGATTTGGGTGTGGCGGGTGTGGCCGCGAGAGAGATGACGGCGATTTTATTCGGGGAATCTCAAGGACGATTCTTAATTAGTTTAGAATCTGATAATTTATTGGAGTTTAAAGGTTTAGCGGCGAAGATCGGGGCTAACTATAATATTATAGGTAAAGTTATTGGTGACAGAATTAAAATAGATGATAAAATTGATTTAGAGGTTTCAGAGATAAAAAATTATTGGGATTACGCTTTGGATAAACTGGTGAATTAAATGAAATCAGTTCCGCCTAACGAAAGTTTTGATGATAAGCCGGAAGAGGCGTGCGGTGTATTTGGGATATACGCACCCGACATGGATGTCTCAAGGATAACTTATTTTGGTCTCCACGCTTTACAACATCGAGGCCAGGAAAGCGCCGGGATAGCCGTTACCGACGGGCAGTCATCATTAGTAGTTAAAGATATGGGGCTGGTGCCGCAAGTTTTTGATGAGAGCAAGCTTTTAACTCTTCAGGGCGATATCGCCATCGGCCATGTCCGTTATTCGACCACAGGCTCTACTCGCTGGGAGAACGCTCAGCCGATATACAAGAGCTATCAACACGGAACTCTTTCCTTGGTTCATAACGGTAATTTAATTAATGCCGGAAAATTAAGAGAGGAATTAATTAATTCCGGGCATAAGCTACGCTCAACCAGCGATACGGAGGTAGTGGCTGAGTTAATCGCCGGATTATCCAACTCACACATGGAGCCGGCCATCAGAAAAACCATGAAGATGCTGGAAGGCGCGTATTCCATTCTGATTATGACGGAAGATAGGTTGGTAGCTATTCGTGACCCTTATGGCGTTAGGCCGTTGTCATTGGGCAAGTTGGGTGATAATTGGGTAATCGCCTCGGAAACATGTGCTCTGGATATTGTCGGCGCTGTCTTTGAAAGAGACGTCGCGCCCGGTGAGATGGTAGTCATTACTAAAGACGGATTAAGTTCAGAGCAAGTTGTTCCGCCGAAAAAAGAATCGATTTGCATTTTTGAATTTATTTATTTTGCTCGTCCCGACAGCTATATATATGGTTGTAATCTATATCAAGCTCGAAAGCGGATGGGCAAAGAGTTGGCCAAGGAGTCACCGGCTCGAGCCGATCTGGTAATCGGACTGCCGGACTCAGGCACCCCCGCCGCAATAGGTTATGCGGAAGAGTCCGGCATTCCTTTCAGCGAAGGTTTGATTAAGAACCGCTATATCGGTCGCACTTTTATCCATCCGAATCAAACATTGCGCGAGGTCGGGATTAGGCTGAAGCTCAATCCGCTGCCTGAAGTAATCGCCGGAAAGAGGCTGGTGATTGTTGATGATTCTATTGTTAGAGGCAACACCAGCCGCCAAATAGTCGCGGTTCTAAAGGAAGCCGGGGCTAAAGAAGTTCATGTCAGAATCAGCTCACCACCAATAATCTATCCTTGTTATTATGGCATCGATACCGACAACGTCGCTCAACTAATAGCGGCCAATAAAACTATTGATGAAGTAAAGCGTTTTTTAGGCGCGGACAGCCTGGCGTATTTAAGTTTAGACGGATTAATCACCGCTATAAAAATATCTAAGGAAAAATTTTGCCTTGCTTGCCTTAATGGAAAATATCCGATACCGTTGGCAAAGGATTTATCTATCAGTAAACTGATGCTGGAAAAAGAAAAAGTATAAGAAAGGGAGTTAACCATTAATTCACGCCGCCTTACTTATAAGCAATCCGGTGTCGATATCGAAGCGGGTAAAAAGGCTGTCGATCTTATTAAAGCAATGGTTAAGCGGACAAATAGGCCTGAAGTAATGGGGGAGCTCGGCGGCTTCGGCGGCTTATTTGCGCTTAATAACGGCAAGTATGAAAAACCGGTTCTGGTTTCGTCCACAGACGGAGTCGGTACTAAGTTAAAGCTCGCACAGGTTATGGGCATTCATGAAACCATCGGTATTGACCTGGTAGCTATGGTGGTAAATGATTTGATTACTTCCGGAGCGGAACCCCTCTTCTTCTTGGATTATTTGGCGATAGGTCAAGTCGTTCCGAAGAAGGTAGCTACCATAATAAAGGGGGTAGCTGATGGTTGTTTGCAGGCCGGGTGCGCGCTCCTGGGTGGTGAAACCGCTGAACATCCGGGTGTGATGGCTAAAGACGATTATGATTTAGCCGGTTTTGGAGTGGGTGTGGCTGATAAGAGTCGTTTGATTGACGGGCACGACATCGTCTCAGGCGATATTATTCTGGGTCTGGCTGCGAGCGGGTTACACGCCAATGGGTTTTCTATGGTGCGAAAAGTATTTGATATCGATGATGTCAAAAAATTAGAACAACCTGTCGCTAAGTTAGGCATGACTTTAGGTAAAGCGTTGTTGCGTCCCACCAGGATATATGTAAAACCGATATTAAATCTTCATAAGCAAAATCTTTTGAAAGGCGTTGCCCATAATACCGGCGGCGGCATCGGCGAGAACTTGGCGCGCTCGCTCCCGGTTGGATTTGACGCTCTCATCGACCAGTCAAGTTGGGAAACATCGCCGATATTCGAGCTCATACAAGAACGCGGAGATATAGATGAGTCGGAGATGCGCCGCACGTTTAATTTAGGTATCGGCATGATGGTCATCGTAGCAGCTAATAAGGTTGAAGATGCTTGTAAAATATTGGAAACTACGGGAGAGACGGTTTATCAATGCGGGCGGATAGTGACCGGTAAAGGTGAGGTTGGATTTAGTGGTTAAAGCTAAATTAGGCGTACTTATTTCCGGAAGCGGCTCAAATCTGCAAGCTATTATCGATTGGATCGCGGCCGGTAAACTTGATGCTGAAGTAGCGGTGGTTATCAGTAATAAGAGCGAAGCGTTCGGATTGACCAGGGCAAAAAAATACGGTATTCCAGCCATCACGGTCGAGTATAATAAATTTGTCGATGATGATGCGTTTAATCAGGCGATTTTAGATAATTTAATTAAATATAAAGTGGATTGGGTGGTCTTAGCCGGCTATATGCGCTTGCTCGGTAAGTCGATTCTGGACTCTTATCCAATGCGTGTAGTAAATTTGCATCCGGCGTTATTACCGTCGTTTCCGGGAGCGCACGCTATCAGCGAAGCATTGGCTTATGGTGTTAGAATTACCGGGGTCACGGTTCACTTTGCGGACGACAGTTATGACACCGGTCCTATAATTCTTCAGGATTTTGTGCCGGTTCATCAAAACGATACGGAGGCGGAGTTGCGTCGGCGTGTTCAAAAAATAGAACATGATTTATTGCCGCGGGCGATACGTCTACTTGTTGAAGGAAGAATTAAGGTAGAGGGGCGAAAAATTAAAGTATTAGGTAGACAAAAACCATAAATAAAAAAGGGAAAAATGAAAGGAGTTAGTTGTGGGCCATTTACAAACAGATGAAAAATTAAAAGAGATCAATATGGTCAAGGTGCGCCGGGCATTAATCAGTGTCTCAGATAAGACGGGGCTGGCAAAGCTGGCTGCGGGGCTTAATAAACATGGGGTCGAGATAATATCCACCGGTGGAACAGCTAAATATATTGAGGGATCAGGAGTTAAAGTGACACGCGTGGCCGATGTAACTGATTTCCCGGAAATGTTAGACGGGCGCGTAAAAACGCTCCATCCGAAGATACACGGTGCGCTCTTGGCGGATAGGCGCCGGGAGTCTCATATGAGGCAAGTCGAAGCCTTTGATATTAAGCCAATCGATTTGGTCGTCATAAATTTATATCCTTTTAAAGAGACAATCAAAAAGGCCGGTGTTACTTTAGACGAAGCAATCGAAAACATAGATATCGGCGGTCCGGCTATGCTGCGTTCGGCGGCGAAAAATTTTGCCGGGGTGACCGTAGTTGTAAGTCCATTGCTTTACGGCGAAATTATAACTGAGATGGACAATAATAATGGTGCTATATCGAGATCGGAAGAGCACACGTCTGAACTCCAGTCACACTGATATATCTCGTATGCCGTCTTCTGCTTGAAAAAAAAAAAAAATAATGCAACAATAATGATTGATAAATATTTCAATCTCACCCACACTCATCCGCACGTCCTCGCTAAACTCTCT
>CAJVYJ010000114.1 GCA_913009475.1 uncultured Actinomycetes bacterium
GACGGTAAGTGGCGGGAGCAAGGTGTATAGGCTGGCGAGAGCACAAGGGACGGAGGAGAGAGGGACAGTGGAGGAGTAGGACGATGCAGGTGTGAGGAGATTGGGAGTAGGAGAGGTGATGTGATAAGTGGACGCGGAGAGAGAGCGGGGACGGGGAGACGCGGGGGGGGAGAGGGGGGGGGAGGGGAGGGGGGGGGGGGAGGAGGGGGGGGGGGGGGTGGGTGGTGGGTTTTTTTTTTTTTTTAATGATACGGCGACCACCGAGATCTACACTCTTTCCCTACACGACGCTCTTCCGATCTTAGCCGAAGCCTAAATATTTGGCGATCTTATCAAAGGCTTCACCGGCGGCGTCGTCAAGGGTCCGGCCTAATATTTGGTAGTGGCCCCAATCTTTTACTAAAGCTAAAAGAGTATGGCCCCCGGAGACGATCAGCGCGATAAACGGCGGTTTTAAATTTTTGTGCTCAATATAATTGGCGAAGAGGTGGCCTTCCAAGTGGTTAATGCCGATCAATGGTTTGCTCACGGCAAAAGCCAGGGCCTTGGCTGTAGCCATGCCGATAATTAAAGCTCCCGGTAGGCCTGGGCCTTGAGTGACGGCCAGAGCGTCGATATCTACCCAACCAATATTAGCGTGAGCCAGCGCTTCGTTGATGATAGGATTTATTACTTTTTGGTGGCTGCGGGCGGCTATCTCCGGTACCACGCCGCCAAATTGGTGATGCAAGTCAACCTGTGACGATACCTCATTTGATAATATTTTACGGCCGTCCTCGACAACCGCCGCCGCGGTCTCGTCGCATGATGATTCTATACCTAAGATAAGGGTCATAAATTACTCTCTTTCTAGAAGCGCGTCCGAAAACGCAATCTGCGGCGCTCCACCCCACAAAGTAAAGCAATACTTTGTGGGGACCCCGGATTATCCTCGGTCTCATCTCGGTTACGTAACAAAACTACGCTCCCGTCCCACCTGTCATACTGAGTGCCAACAAAGAATCTCCCAGCAGTAGAGACGTTGCATGCAACGTCTCTACAACGTCTGATATCTTTATTTACTTCGCTCAGAGTGACAGTTTTTTTAAGCTGCGCTCGCAATTGCAAAGTGTAAATTGTAAAATTGATTATACAACAATCTCCCCCAACCCCTCTTTAGCAAAGAGGGGAAAGTACACATTTTGTTCTTCTTCCCCCTTGCCAAAGGGGGATTGAGGGGGATTTCCAATCGGCGGTGACAGGGTTGGCCCCTATTATTTGTGTGGATGGTTTCCGCCATGTTCGTAGAGACGTTTTGCCAAAACGTCTCTACGCTCCCATGCCACGGGCGGAGCTAAGGAATAATCTTAGTATTTTGTTCAAGCTGCAAACACATTACATAGGCGTCTTCGCCGGTTTCCTGGTAGTAACCCTGACGCTTACCCACAAAATTAAACCCCATCTTCTTATATAATTCTTGAGCCTTACTGTTAGATACGCGCACTTCCAAGCTGATGGTGATGAGTTTTTTAACCAGCGCGAATCTGATGATCGTGGTAAGCAATCCGATGCCGATGCCTTGATTCTGATAAGCAGGGTCTACGGCTAAGTTAGTGATTTGGCCGTAATTACCGCCGAAAAACAGTCCGATATAACCGACAACCACATTATCAATTGTTGCCACGATATATTTAGCGAATTCCGGATGTTTAAGGTGGTTGACGAAGACGGAGCGGTTCCAGGGAGCCGGGAAAGATTTTTTTTCAATCTCCACTACTTTCTCGACATGGTCCGTGCGCATCTCTATTATTAGCAGGTCTTTTAAGGTCTTTTTTGCCGTTTTAATCTCTCCTCAGCATCAGACAGGCGCAGATAGATGGGGTTAATCGTATAATAATCATTCCCTGGAGGCCGTTCTTGGCGTAAACTTTTCTCCGCTAGTTCAATTAAATATTTAGCGTTAGGAAACCACTTACTCTTGGCGGCGGTAATAAATTTATCACCTAGCTTATCAAGAAAGTATTCTTCATATAAAACCAGTCCGTTGCCCGTAGCTAAGATACCGGCGCTTTCTCGCGCCATAATTTCACTCAGTTCGTCAACAGTGAGTATTTGGTAGGCGGAGAACCTGGTATTACCGTGATACGCTGCTGTGTATATCTCATGGCGGTTAGCATCGATTATCGGATAAGATAGTTGCCGGGGGTCTGTCTCTAAGCCTGCTGCCAAGATATCTAAAGATGATATGCCGATTAGCGGTTTACCGCTGCCTTGGGCTAGGCTTTTAGCGGTCGCTATACCTATCCGGGTACCGGTAAAGGAGCCGGGGCCGGTACCGACAGCTATAGCATCAAGGCCTGGAAGGCATAACCCGGCTCTCTTCAGTAGACCGTCAATTGCCGGCATTAAATGGGCCAGGTGAGCGCGTGGGCCATAAATATGTTGGTTGGCTATGATCTCATTACTATTGCCTAACGCCAGGCTGATATAATCCGAGGTCGTATCGAAGGCAATTATAGTCGGCTTATCCATCTTAGGCGCGCTCTATTTTTAAAGCTAATTGTTGCGACATCGCTCTGATCTCATCAGCCAATTCGCGTGCGCGTTTGCCGTGGGCGATAATTTTCACTTCTCTGGCGTCGGCATCATTCGTTAAACGGTGAAAATGAATAGTTAAATAGTTGTCCGGTAATAAGCCGGGAAATTTATCTCCCCATTCGGCCACTACCACGCCGTTATTGTTAAAAAAATAATCTTCACAGCCAATCGCCTCCAACTCCTCGGGCTGGTTTAAGCGGTAGAGGTCGAAATGGTAAAGGGGGACTCGCCCTCCATAAATATTAACTATCGTATATGTCGGACTGGTTACAGCCGCGGTTACATCCAACCCGGCCGCCAGTCCTTGGGTAAAATATGTTTTCCCGGCGCCCAGATCGCCGGTCAAGATAATAAAGTCGCCGCTCTTAATTGCCGCGCCAAGTTCTCGCGCCAGGTCTTGGGTCTCACTGACGGAGGTAACGGTTATTATGAATGCGGGTGTCACAAGGCTCCTTTATTAAATTATTCCATGATAGGTCATTAAAAAAGTTCCATTTGTTCTCTATCTTCATCTTCTTTAGCCGATGTCGGCTTTTCCGGTCTGGTTATGTTCATCAGGATATCGCCGAGCTTTTTAAAGTCATCAGCTAAAATCTTTTTAGTCGTGCCGGCGTACAAGGCGGCCGCCGGATGATAAGTCGGGAATATAAGACGGTTGTCAATAGTGATGGGTGCGCCGTGTACCTTTGAGATGTAAACGTTACTTTTTAATAACAAACGAGTGGAAAAACTACCTAAGGCGCAAATAACCAGGGGATTTATCAATTCTATCTGGCGCTCGATATAAGGGCGGCATTTAATTATCTCATCCGGCAGAGGGTCACGATTATTAGGCGGGCGGCATTTTAGAACATTGCCAATATATATGTCCTTCCTGTTAATGCCAAGAATAGTCAATAAGAGCTCATCCAGAAGTTTTCCGGCGGCGCCGACAAAAGGTTCGCCCTGTTTATCTTCATGATAACCGGGAGCCTCGCCGACAAAAAAAATATCGCTTTCGGGATTGCCGACACCAAAAACCAGGTTGGTGCGTGTTTCTGCCAGCACACAGCGTTGGCAACCGGCCACTCTTTGGGCCAGTTCAGATAAATTTTTTACTTGCGGCAGCTCATTCGGTTCAATTGCCATTTATCTCCTCGCTTATAGGTAACTTCACTAATTTAAAATACTATCCGATTATGTTATTATAACAAAGTGTAAAAGCGATAATATTTGCTAATGTTCCGGCCGAAAAGTACCGTCGGCTGGTCAATAGTGAGAATATGTCCGAAAGCGTGAGATGCTAGGCAGCTGAACGCCGAGGTGAGGGATGCGTACATGTTGATACGTGACTGATCTGAGGCGGAGGTTAACCCGGGGCCCCCGCAAAGTATTACTTTACTTTGTGGGGTGGAGGCGACGCAGATTGGGTTTTCGGCCGCGCTTCTAGGGAGGAATTGTGAAAAAAGAATTCGGCTATAGTGAATTTATCCAAGGTTTATTGGTCGGCTTAGCAGCTGGTGTTATCGGTGGCGTTATCTTGACCCCCCAATCAGGTGAGGAAACGCGGCGTCATTTAGCTGATAAAGCCGGCGATATTAGATTATCCGCGCAGGATTTCATTGACAGCGCTAAGGGTAATTTGGAAGAAGCGGTAAACAGATTGGAAGACGTATTTGGCTTACAGGAAAAAACCTTACAGCGCAAATTGACCGCTCTTCGTAACGAGTTGGAAAAATATAATTTAACAAATAATAATGTAGCCGGCGGCTAATAGTTGGTTGGTTCTGCAAAAATGCCTAACAAACCGAAGATAGTTGTTTTAATGGGCGGCTCTTCAGCTGAGCGCGAGATATCTCTTAAAACCGGCGGACAGATCTATGAAGCTCTTAAATCAAAGGGCTATCCGGTTTTAACCTTGGATCTTGATGCTGATATCGTCAACCATTTAAAAAAATCTCAATGCGGCCTGGTATTTATCGCCTTACATGGTTCGCCCGGAGAAGACGGGACTATCCAAGGCCTATTGGATATCTTAAATATTCCTTATGTCGGCTCCGGCGTTCTCGCCAGCGCGTTAGGCATGGACAAGATCCGCTCCAAATTATTTTTTGCTTCCCTGGGTATTCCTACTCCTTTTTATCTACCAGTTCATAAATCTGAGCTTAAGGGCAACTCTATTAGTAAGATCAGTGCCAGAATATTGGACTCTTTAAGCGTGCCCATGGTGGTCAAGCCGACAAAAGCGGGCTCTGCTATCGGTGTTGAGATAATTAAGCGAAAAGATAAGGTTAAACCAGCCCTGGCACAAGGATTAATGGAAAGCGACGAGTTGATTGTTGAAGAGTACATCGAGGGGCCTGAGGTAACTGTTGGGATAATCGGCAATGACGACCTACAGACCTTGCCTATAGTAGAGATTGTTTCTGAAAATGAATTTTATGATTTCGAAGCTAAATATGACGGTAAAAGCCGACATATAATTCCGGCTAATATTCCTAAAGTAGTAGCTGATAAAGTTAATCGCTATGCCTTGGCGGCGCATGTCGGTTTGGGTTGTAGGAACTTCTCTCGGGTTGATTTCATTATCGGACGCGAAGACCACATACCTTATATTTTGGAGATAAACACGATTCCAGGCATGACCGACGTCAGCTTATTTCCTGATGCCGCCAGAGTCGACGGTATGGAGTTCCCGGACCTTATCGAGCATTTAGTCCAATTGGCGCTGGAAGAATAGAGATATTATTTTTTTTGATTGCGCCAGATCATTACACCTAAAATAATCAGTAAAAGAATTATGCTGCTGCTTATAAGCGGGCTGCCGAGATTAGTAAGAGCTATTAGGCCCAGGGCGGCTGCGACAAATATCAGGCCCGCGACTACGGTTCCGGCGATGATAGCAATAAATGCCGGCCAAAAATCAGTGCCGAAGATAAACGCAACTAAACTGGCCGACCAAGGCCCCATTCCCGGAGCGGGAATCGCGGCGGTAATAAAAATCCCAATGATGCCGTAGCGGTCCATTTTATGTGAATGCCGTCGACGGGTATGCTCAAACAAATAGTTGAAAAAACGTTCAAAGAGAGATATTTTTTTTGAAATCCAGTTAGAAACCGGTTCCAGAAATAATAATAGCGGCACTACCGGAGTCAGGTTGCCAAGAATGCCTAAGGGCAGAGCAACCATTGGCGTTACATCCAGTTTCACAATGCCGATTATAATTGCGGTACGTTCAACCACTGGTATTAATGCCAGAATGTATACTATTAGCTCATGGGGCAAAGTTTCTACTAAATTTAAAATTGTTCACCTTTATTATCTGTCTTTTGAGATTATATCATTTTTTTTAGCAGGTTTTGGTAATAGAAAATATTATTTGTTATAGTTAAGCGGCTTATGGGGATGGGTGAAAAATCGTGAGAGCGTAAGGCGTGAAAGCGTAAATGTGTAGCGCGCCAGTTTATCTGGCGCCTTATGAGCGAAAAGCGTAGAGGGTAGATGTGTAGCATCAGAGCTTGCTCTGATAGAACCATAAGCAAAGCAAGCTTTGCGACTACGGAGATTCTGATTTACAATTTGAAATTTACACTTTACACTTTAAAATTGCGACTATAGCGAGCCGGAGGTGATTTTTTTGGAGATAGGTTTAGTTGGTCTGCCCAATGCCGGCAAATCAACATTATTTAAGATCGGAAGAGCGTCGTGTAGGGAAAGAGTGTAGATCTGGGTGGTTGC
>CAJVYJ010000115.1 GCA_913009475.1 uncultured Actinomycetes bacterium
TTTTTTCAAGCAGAAGACGGCATACGAGATATATCAGTGTGACTGGAGTTCAGACGTGTGCTCTTCCGATCTCGGTTTGACATTACCGGAGATTTAATTGAAGCGTCTTTTGCCGGCCGCGATGAATTCCGGGCTGAAGGCAGGTCTGAGCTGACCCGTCTCTTCTCATTAGCGCATTTAAGCGATTTTGCCAGCACTTATTTGGCTTTGCTTAAAGGAATCGACCCCACGCCGGTGAAACGAATCGAGATGTTAAAAACAAAACTGGCGGAGATGTCGGAGGGTAGAGCTTAGAACGAAGAGCGATGCTCGCTCTAGCCTCCGAGACGCTTTTCTCGTAGAATAAATAAACGTATCTTAATAAGCACATCGAGAACCCTCCACGGCTGCAAGAACCTAGAGGGGAGCGGGTAGATTGCGATATAATTAATTTTACAATTTGACATTTACAATTTACAATTGCGAGCGCGGCGAGCTAATAGGAGTGAGATGGAACAGACCGATTATATACGGGAAAATATTGCCGAGGCGTCAAGTTACATTCTCAGCAAAAGTGACCAGCATCCGCAAGTCGCGGTTATATTAGGCAGCGGCATGTCTTCGGCTTTGCCGCAACTGGAATCACAAGTCGTGCTTCCGTATAAAGACATCCCCCATTTTCCATTGTCTCTGGTAGCCGGCCATCAAGGTGAGCTTGTTTGCGGTAAATTAGCCGGTAAATCGATTATCGCTTTGTTGGGGCGCTTTCATTTCTATGAAGGTTATACCATGAAAGGTATTGGCTTTCCCGTCTGGGTTTTGGCGGGGCTGGGCATTGATAGCTTAGTGCTGACCAGTGCGGCCGGAGGCATAAACCGGTCTTTGCGCAGCGGCGATTTTATGTTGGTCGAGGACCATTTGAACTTAATGGGCGCCAATCCGTTAATCGGTCCCAACGATGACTCATTGGGGCCTCGTTTTATAAATATGACTGACGCTTATGATCCGGAGCTTTTATCTTTAGGTGAAAATATCAGTAAGAAGTTGAAGATAGATTATCGTCGGGGAGTCTTAGCGGCGGTAACCGGGCCTAATTATGAAACTAAAGCGGAGTTGAATTATCTGGCGCGTATCGGCGCCGACGCCGTTACTATGTCGGCGGTGCCGGAAGTCATTGTGGCGCGTCACGCTCGGATGCGGGTCATGGCTTTGGCATTAATAACTAATATTGCCGGTGGTAAAGAGCGGCTTACTCATGATGATGTCTTGGAATCCGCCCATCGTTCCACAGAGAAACTTAAAAGTTGGTTGCGAGAAGTCATTATCAGCATCTAGAAGCGCGGCCGAAAACCCCAATCTGCGTTGTTAGTCTCCGCCTCGAATCAGTCACGTACCAACATGTACGCATCCCTCACCTCGGCGTTCGGCTGCCTAGTATCTCACGCTTTTGGCCGCATTCTCATTATTGACCGGCCGACGGTACTTTTCGGCCGGAACTCTAGGTTGCCGCATAATCCTCTTTACGGTAATATGCAAGTTTGAAACTATTTGATGGAAAGGAAAGCAATTGGATTATGATATTAAGGATTTAAATCTGGCGGACAAGGGTGCGCTTAGAATAGAATGGGCGGAAAAGCAGATGCCGGTGCTTAGGCTTATTCGCGAGCGTTTTATCAAAGAACAGCCGCTAAAAGGAGTAAAAATTGCCGCTTGTCTCCATGTAACCACTGAAACCGCCAATTTGATGCGCACTTTAAAAGCCGGCGGCGCCGAGGCGGTTCTTTGCGCCTCCAATCCCTTAAGTACCCAAGATGACGTGGCGGCTTCATTGGTAAAGGATTTTGAGATTTCAACGTACAGTATTAAAGGCGAAGATAATGATACTTACTATAAGCATCTGGAAGCGGCGTTGGATACTCATCCCGCTATAACCATGGATGACGGCGCTGATTTGGTCTCTACCTTACATTCCGACCGCAAAGACCAGACCGGCGATATTATTGGCGGCACGGAGGAGACGACTACCGGGGTTATTCGCTTAAAAGCCATGTCCGACCAAGGTGTACTTTTGTTTCCAATAGTTGCCGTTAACGACGCTTCGACCAAACATTTTTTTGATAATCGCTATGGTACGGGTCAGAGCACTATGGACGGTATTCTACGGGCGACCAATGTACTTATTGCCGGTAAGAATTTTGTTGTCGCCGGCTACGGCTGGTGCGGACGCGGTGTAGCCAGAAGAGCCGACGGTATGGGCGCCAATGTTATTATTGTCGAGGTCGATCCGTTGAAAGCGTTGGAAGCGGTGATGGACGGCTATCGGGTCATGCCGGGCTTGGAAGCCGCGGCGCTGGCTGATATTTGGGTGACTGTCACCGGTGATATCCATATACTCCGCCGGGAACATTTTGCGGTTATGCAAGACGGGGTGATTATTGCCAACGCCGGCCATTTTAATGTGGAAATAGATATCGAGGCTTTGGAAGCCATGTCAACTAAAAAGCGTGTTATTCGTGAATATGTTGAAGAGTATACACTGGGCGACGGCAAACATCTTTATCTTTTAGCCGAGGGTCGTCTGGTAAACTTAAGCGCCGCGGAGGGACATCCGGCCAGTGTTATGGATATGAGTTTTGCCAATCAAGCGCTGGCGGCCGAGTATATTGTTAAAGAAAGTAAGAATCTGCAAAATCAAGTGTATCCGGTTCCGGCTGATATCGACAACGAGATCGCTCGCTTGAAGCTTTTGTCCATGGGCATTAAAATCGATAAATTGACCGAAGAGCAGGCCAAGTATCTGGCCAGCTGGGAGATGGGGACTTAGCAAACCGCGTAGCGGTTTGCTAGAGCAGGTGAGCATGCGACATGGGAACATGAGAGTTAAAGTGCGAACATGCGTTCTGCTGTTCTGTTTTCCGTTGCTCTAGCGGTACCACTCCCCGGCCGCAAGAGCGTTTTTCCCCTCTTTACTAAAGAGGGGTTGGGGGAGATTGGTGAAAGAGAACTGTATTCGCTTGGTCTCCGTAACGCTTTTCTCGTAGAATAAATAAACGTTTCTATAATGTTTTTCTTTCTCTGGACTTTCCGCCCAGAGTAACAGGTAGTCGTTTGTCATTCTCAGCTTGACTGGGAATCCACGGCCCGCCTAACGTTATTGCTTCCCATTGATTTTGTTGACCATAAACCAATGTAGTTGTATATTTTCAATATATTTATTTAATGTTGATTAGTTTAGCAAATAATAAAGTGAAATATTGGAAAAAGAACTTATTATAATCGCGGGTCCAAATGGTTCAGGTAAAACTACTTTTGCTCAGCAACTCCTTGTTTCTTATAAGGCCGAATTCTTAAATGCAGATAAAATAGCCCATGAGTTGTCGCCTGATAATTTTGAAAAAGTTGGATTAACCGCGGGAAAAATATTTTTAAATAATTTAGAATCTCTGATAAATCAAAACAGAAGATTTGTCATTGAGTCAACCTTATCCGGAAATTACCTTCTTCCAAAAGTAAAAAATGCAAAAATAAAAGGATACGCCGTTATTATTATTTTCATTTTTTTAGAAAATAAAGAAATAAGCGTAAAACGAATTGAGGAAAGGATTCTGAAAGGAGGACATTCAATTCCCAGGAAGGATGTGATTCGTAGGTTTAAACGGAGTAAGATTAATTTTTGGAAAATTTATAAGAATATTGCCAATAGTTGGTATTTATTTTATAATTCAGAAGACATTTTTCAAGAAGTAGCGTTTGGCAAAGAAACTAATTATGAAATAACAAATAATAATATTTTTAAAGTGTTTATTAGTGATATTAAGAATGAGGTCGAATGGTAGCAAAAACATTTAATGATAAAGCAATAAAAATAAGAGCCGACAAATTAAAGCGAATAGGTAGCCAAGCGATAAAGAAAGCTCAAAATGAAAATAAAAAGCTGGGAATCCCAAATGCCTATTCTAAATTAGGCAGGTTATACTATAAGCTGCCTAATGGCGAAGTAACATATAAAAATCCATTCAAATAAAATGAAAAAGCGGCATAACTCTTAATTCTGATCGAAGAATCTACTGAATATAGGTAGACGCCAGAACCTCAAAAATATCATTCCTAGATATCTTTTATTGACAGATATGCATAAATTATGCATACTGATACATGTAATAATATGTAACCGAGGTGAGAAATTATGAGAACAACCATAAATATTGAAGATGAACTTATTAATAAGGCGTCAAAATTAACCGGCATCAAAGAAAAGACGTCTTTAGTCAAGCTTGGACTTAAAACCTTGATTGCTAAGGAAAGCGGCATAAGGTTGGCTAAATTAGGCGGAACGGAAAAGCAGTTGCGGCGGATACCTCGAAGAAGAACAGAAGAAATATAGTATGGTACTTGTCGATACTTCAGTTTGGATTGCTCATTTACGGGATAGTAACACCAGTCTTATAAAATTATTGAACAATGGCCAGGTTTTATGCCACCCATTTATTATCGGTGAATTAGCTTGCGGAAATATTAAGAATAGATTGGAAATACTGTCACTGTTTCAAGCGCTTCCGGCGGTAATAGTTGCGGAGCATAAGGAAGCCATGCAGTTTATGGAAAACTATAAACTTATGGGGCGGGGTATAGGTTATGTTGATATTTACCTGCTTGCCTCAAGCGCGCTGACTTCCGTACCAATCTGGACATATGACAAAAAGCTTGATGGAGTTGCTAAGAAATTTGATCTGAGTTTTAGAGAATAATAAATCAGCAACAATAGGTCTTTATGGATTATGATTATCTTCTAAAAGGAGATTATGCGCGTAGCGGTTTGGTATAACAATAAAGATATTAGAATTGAAGAGCAGCCGATGCCCAAAATAGGTCCCCATGAGATACTGATGCGGGTCGAAGCAGCCGGAATCTGCGGTACGGACGTAATGGAGTGGTATCGCATTGACCGGGCGCCTTTAGTCCTCGGCCATGAAGTCGCCGGTGAAATCGTTGAAGTCGGCGTCGATGTCAAAGGCTATAAGTGCGGCGATCGAATTATGGCCGCTCATCATGTGTCTTGCAACACCTGCCACTATTGCCTTAGCGGCCATGAGACCGTCTGCGAGACGCTACGCCAAACTAATTTTGACCCCGGCGGTTTTACTGAATATATTCGTTTGCCGGCAATCAATGTTGACCGGGGTGTTTACAGACTTCCGGATAATCTCTCTTATGAGGAAGCGACCTTTGTTGAACCGCTGGCTTGTGTCTATCGTGGTCAACGATTAGTCGGCTTAAAGCCCGGCCAAAGCGTATTAATACTTGGCAGCGGTATCTCCGGCTTATTGCATTTGAAGTTAGCCATAGCCTTAGGCGCGGGCCCGGTTATAACAACGGATGTCTCTGATTATCGTTTGACGGCGGCCCGACGCTTTGGGGCGGACGCTGTTTTTAAAGCCGATCAATGCTCGCCGGACTTATTTAAGAGCTTCAATAGCGGTCGCCTGGCCGATCTGGTCATTATTTGCGCCGGCGCTCCCGGAGTTATCAGTCAGGCCCTAAGCTTGGTTGAGCGGGGCGGTACTGTTCTCTTTTTTGCCGCCGCCGCGCCGGACGCGAAAATCGCTCTGCCGGTCAATGATATATTTTGGCGGCGTGAAGTAAAACTGCTCTCTTCTTATGCCGGCAGTCGCGCCGATCATGCCACCGCTTTGGAGCTGATTAGGACCGGACGTATAGATGTTGCGGAGATGATAACGGACCGCATAAGCCTGGATGAAATAGTAACCGGCTTTAAATTAGTGGTCGAAGCCGGAAAATCACTCAAAGTAATTATCAAACCTTAAACCGGCCAGACTCCTATCCCTTAAACATTACTTAGTTGTTCTTTTAAATTCACACATACCTGATTGGTCTCAATTTTTTTTATTGGACTACTACAAGTCGGTTTTCTTGGTTCCGGTCGACAATGTAATAATAGAGCGCGGACACAGGGCCTAAATACATAAAAAATACATAATAAACGCATAGCAATAATCGAAAGTAAGATACCAAGCGAGCTATACTCCCGCACTCTAGAGTGCGGGAGTATAGCAGATAGACAAGTATAAGTGTTGGAATATGAGAAGTTATCTTTACTATTTGTAAAGATAGGGCAATGGATATTTGTCGGTCCTAATAATTATGATGGGATATTATAGCCAGTGTTTTCAAGAGGCGGCCGGATTTCCGATTAAGTATAAAATTCTTGCTCTCCGCTAATTTAGATATCT
>CAJVYJ010000116.1 GCA_913009475.1 uncultured Actinomycetes bacterium
GGTGGAGGTAGAGGTGTGTGAAATGAGTGAAGATAGAGAGGAGTGAAGTTATGGTGAGTAGAAGTATGGGATTATGTGTTTTTTTTTTTTTGTTCAAGGAGAAGACGGCATATGTGTTTTTTTTTTTTTTCAAGCAGAAGACGGCATACGAGATATATCAGTGTGACTGGAGTTCAGACGTGTGCTCTTCCGATCTTTTAGTTCTCATGTTCCCACCTCTCATGCTCACATGCTCTGGCTCAGCAAAGCTGAGCCGCGGATGCTAGGAAGTAAGGGGGTTATAAGTGGGAGCGTACACGTAGGTACGTGACCCGGCATAGACGCCGACAGCTGACAACGCAATAAAAATAAACGTAAATCGTAAAACGTAAATTGGGGCCAGAGTGTTTATCAACCCGTCGCTCGCTTATCCCGCGGGGAAAATCTTTTTCCCCGCGGAGCATAACCCCTTTTAGTGTTCGAATCCCTTAATCATAAGATACCAGAGGGTTTCTGAGGGTATGGATGGTAGGAAGACCTATAAAAATGTACGCTTCTTACTTCTTACGTTTTACTTTTTACGAACGAAAGAAAATCCGCGCGTAAGACGTAAAAAGGGGAAACAAAATAAAATCCTGGCGGCTTTTCTTTCGTTTCGCGGAGGGAGAGGGATTCGAACCCCCGGACCCTTGCGGGTCAACGGTTTTCAAGACCGCCGCGTTCAACCGGACTCCGCCATCCCTCCGGAGGCAGTTTATCACATCTAATTTTACTTTCGCAATGATTTTTAATTTTTGTTAGCTATAAACAGCTGGTCATTATATAATTAACGAATTATTTATGGAGAGATATGAATTTTGATACAGAATTTATGAGGGTCGCTATTGAAGAAGGCCGACAGGCATTGGCTAATGATGAAGTTCCCATTGGTGCCGTATTGGTCAAGGATAATAAGATCGTCGCCCGGGCGCATAATCGGCGTGAATCTTGGCAAGACCCCACGGCTCACGCGGAAATCCTGGTTTTAAGAGAAGCGGCAACTGAGCTTAAAAACTGGCGCCTGATGGGTTGTACACTTTATATAACTATGGAACCTTGTCCGATGTGCGCCGGTGCCATGCAACAGGCACGCGTGACAAGAATGGTTTATGGAGCCAAGGACCCGAAAGCCGGCGCTGCCGGCAGCGTCATGAACATAGTTGATAACCCCAATCTAAACCATCGGCTTTTAGTAACTGGTGGGGTTGAAGAAAAAAAGTGCCAGGAACTTTTAAATCTTTTTTTTCGCCGCTTAAGATGAGCTATTTTAAAGACCCGAGAAATACGGTTAAATTACCTATTTCATCAGCGCTTAAGCTTACTTGCGGCATTCTGCTGTCTGGTTTTACGGAATAGGGATTTTCCAGATATGATTTGAACCATGCCTGATCATGAGCTAAGCCTATCTTTGTTAGATCAGGGCCTCGTTTTCCGCCTTGGCCGTTGATAGTATGGCAGGAAACGCATTTATCTCTAAATACGTTTCGGCCTTGATTTATAATTTCGTCCCGTGTGGGTGCGGATTGACAGCCGGCTATAATAACAGCCAATATCAAAACAACCAACATAATGACCGTTTTTTTCATAGCCGTTATTTTACTTGGCTACTATAAATAATGCAATTATCATATACTATTTTTTTCAGTTATAATCTTATTTTGGAGGAGTGCCCGAGAGGCTGATGGGGGTCGTCTCGAAAACGACTTGATGGTCAAAAGCTGTCACGGGGGTTCAAATCCCCCCTCCTCCGCGCGAATTGCTCCGCAATTTGCAGAGCAATAGAGCATTTGAGCATTGGAACATTAGAGCTTAAATGCTCGGTTGCGGTCTCATGAAGCGCGAAAGCGCCGGTTCTAATGTTCTAATGCTCACGCATTTGCTAACCCCGTCCCCTTTAAAATCGCGGCATCTGCTCCCTGGTAAGCACTCTGGTGTTTTATGGTGAAGGGATTTGAACCCTAAAAGAGATTGCTTTCTGTTAACATTAGATGCATTCAGGATGCTTTTTCCAGCCGTTCGGCTATCCACACTTTAATAATCGCCTGCCTGGGTACGCCCAAACGCTTCGCTTCTTTATCCAATAGATGAATCATCCAGATAGGAAAGTCAACATTTACCCGCTTTTGTTCTTGTTTCGGCCGCCTTGCCTTGGCCGTATCAAGATATGGGGAAATATCTTCATTATTATTGAATTTTTTGTCGATATCTTTAGCTTTCATATATCTCTATCTCCTCCTTTCTCGATCGCCTGACTGAAATTATTCTAATATTTTCACTCCGATAAGTTATAATAGCCGACCAGTACTTCTTTAAAATCTTTCCGACTACCAAATATCTTGGCTCATCACTGGTCTTAAACGGAATCTCTATTAAATCCGCATCGTTCCATAGAATTTGCGCATCAAAAAAATCAATCCCGTGTTTTGTCTTATTTGTTCTACTCTTATTCGCATCAAATTCAAACTCCATAGTATAATTAATATACCTTTTATATACCATATGTCAACCATACGTGTATCTCCAAGCGGTGGCAGTCACGACCAAAGGTGTAAGAAGTAAGGGCGAGATGGGTAGCATCAGCGCGGAATCTGAATCGGGTTGTAGCATCAGAGCTTGCTCTGATAATAAATAAGCAAAGCAAGCTTTGCGGCTACATCAATGGCATTTACAAATTGATATTTACAATTGCGAGCTTATCGAGCTCAAAGATTGGTTTTCAGCCTCGCTTCCGGCTCTCCGCTGGATGAGCGGCTCATATACATGATATTACAAAGTACTTGACAATACTTAGTACTTAATGCTAGCATATTGATATGAATGATTTAACATCATGGATTGCGCAGCTCAGAAAGGGCATTGTTGAGATGCTGATTCTCTTGATGCTGGAGCCGGAAGACCTCTATGGTTATCGTCTGGTGCAACAGCTAAAAGAGATTGGCCAATTAGTCGCCGGTGAGGGGACCGTCTATCCAATTCTGCGGCGGCTTGAGTCAAGCAACTATGTAACCGCGAAATGGGTGCATAAAGGCACCGGCAATCCCCGAAAGTATTATTCCATTACCCCGGACGGTAAGGATTTTCTGGTCCAAGCTGTGGCTGAATGGAAGAACATTTCGAATTCCATTAACCAAATCAGGGAGAAGAAAAATGAAAGATAGGTCAAATGAAGAACGTGTTAAAGAATACTTAGCCGAATTGCGGAGTCATTTGCAAGGCCTGAGCTCACTGGAGATCAATGATATCGCCAGAGAAATCAGGTCGCATTTGGAGGAAGGGTTAGCGGAGTCAAAAAATCTTTCACAAACTATTAAGGAGCTTGGTGATCCGGCCGCTCTGGCCGGCGCAATCAGAGCTTATCAGAAATCTCCGGCCCAAACTTCAAAGCCGGTTGGCGTTCTCCGTTGGATTTTAACCATCTATGCCTGGGTTTCCGTAAGCACCGTTCCGCTGTTTGTATTCGGCTTATTATATTTTTTCGGCTTTGCTCTCGTTATCGGCTCAATCGCTTCGATTATTTTTCCCAGACCGGATATCCATCTATACGTTTGGCGCGAAGTCTCTCCCATTTACGGTTTTATCTTCTTTCTCATTAGCGGTATCATCTTAGTCGCTATCGCTACTTGGTTGGTCATCAAAGCCGCCGGCTTTTATATGGATTCAATGAGGAAGATTAGAAATATTCTCGGACCATCAAATTAATTTGTTTTATTAAATTAAAAGAATTATCCAGCCATTTCCGTTATAATAAAAAGCTGATTTTTAATGGAGGGGTCGCATAGTGGCTTAGTGCGCACGCTTGGAAAGCGTGTGAACCGCAAGGTTCCGGGGGTTCAAATCCCCCCCTCTCCGCCAGAGGGTTTATGAGGGGTGTCTGCGTTGTCAGCTGTCGGCGTCTATGCGGGTCACGTACCTACGTGTACGCTCCCACTTATAGCCACCTCGGCTTCCTACCATCCATCCCCTCAAAAATCCTCTGGTGTCTTAGATTTTAAAAGGGATTTGAACCCCGCTACTCCACCTTTTTGCGGCAACCCAACTGAAATTTGATTGCCTTCTGATGGCCGAATTCATTTTTAGCCAAAGCGTCAAAAAATATTCCGGTGACTTCATCGCCTTCATTCTTGGCTTTAGCGGCCGCCTCATGATAAAGGCGCGTCGCTTCAACCTCTAAATCCAAGGCTTGTTTAAAAGAAGCCCTTGATATTTCGCTCATCCGGCCACTCGGCCGAGTATACTGCGAATCTGGTATTATAAAATCATTCTCGACACCACAAGCGGGACAGGCCAAAGGCTTCTCCTCGCCACTAAATTTGCGTCCGCAAACTAAACAGCGCCATTCCATCAATAATCACCACTCCTAATAAAATATCTATCATTATTTAATTAACTTAAAATTTTCTCTTTTGGTTCCGCAGATGGGGCAGACATCAGGCGCCTCACCTTCAAACGTATATCCGCACACTTGACAGACATAATAATCGGTTTCCTCATTATCGCCGATATTATCCAAGGCTTTTTTATAGAGGCTGGAATGTACTTTTTCCGCCGCGTTGGCACTGCTGAATGTAGTTACGGCTTGTTGATTTCCCTCAACTTGCGCTGCCTTAATAAAACCCGGGTACATGTTCTCATGCTCAAATACTTCACCGTCAATTGCGGCGCGTAGATTAGCGGCCGTATCGGCAACACCCTGCATAACCTTGAGATGATTTAGCGCGTGTACTGTCTCAGACGCGGCTGCCGTTCTAAATAATTTAGCGACTTGGGCATAGCCCTCTTCGTCCGCTTTCTTAGCAAACGCCAGATACCTGCGATTTGCCTGTGATTCGCCGGCAAAAGCTGCCGCTAGATTCTCACTTGTTCCCATCTTCTTCTCCTTTATCTGTTTGACTGCAATCCTGGCATACGCCAGTAAAAAAAAGCTCATATCCATCGATTTCATGGTCTGTCGCGTCCTCGGCTCTGGCAATAATATCCTCAACCAGCGCCATCTCTATATCTTCAACTTTACCGCACTGGCGGCAAAGGAAATGGTAATGATTGTCAGCGTTGCCGTCGAAATGTTTGGCTCGACCGACTTTAAAAGCTTGAATCAACCCCTCATCATTTAAACGGTTTAAGTTACGGTAAACAGTGCCAAAACTGATATCCGGCAACAATTGTTGTACTTCCTCGTAGACATCAGCCGCGGTAGGATGAGTCTTGACCCGATGCAAATATTCTAATATTAACGTGCGTTGATTACTGTTTCTCATACTATCTATCCAATAATTATTCTTATATAGTAATTATTATTATTTAATAATTATGAAATGTCAACTATATTTGTTAAACTATTTATACCTGTTAAATATAGTGGGTAAACATCCGATATATAAAAGCATTAACATGCGCCCGTAGCTCAGTGGATAGAGCGTTGGTTTCCGGAACCAGAAGTCGGAGGTTCGAATCCTCTCGGGCGCACAAAGCTTAAATCAGTACCTTTTGGTGCTTATTTAAGCTTTATTTGTTTGACGAGAGGATTCGAACCTCGATAGGGGTATGAAATCAGTCACGCCGGAATGAAACTTAACCGCTAGCAAATGACTCTCACATAGATGCGCAGTTGTCCGCTGTTAATCATAATAATTAACTAAGACTTAATTATAAAAATTTACTTTCTCACAGAAGTTATCTTATACAATCAACCAACCATAGAACAATTCTTAAGAATTGTTCTATGGTTGGTTGATTGTATAAGATAAGCCTCTTCGCTTATAAGCCTAAACGCAAAATCCATTCTCCACCACTTTTATAATTGCTTGTAAGCTTATTAGTGCTCGGATATATTTAAGCTTATAGATACTTAATACAGGAGATAAGATGATACCCGGTGAACTTCCAACACTAATCGTAGTTACAGCGATAATTGTACTACCGATAATCCCCCCTTGGGTCATCTTTAAAAAAGCGGGATTTCCCGGAATACGATTTCTTTTTTAACTCTGGACTTATCAGCTAAAAATAATTAAAGTTATAGGGCAATTAATTTTGGAGAAGTGGCCGAGTCGGTTGAAGGCGCTCGCCTGCTAAGCGAGTAAGGGGGTATAAGCCTCCTTCGAGGGTTCGAATCCCTCCTTCTCCGCCAGAGGGTTTCTGAGGGGTGTCTGCGTTGTCAGCTGTCGGCGTCTATGCGGGCACGTACCTACGTGTACGCTCCCAA
>CAJVYJ010000117.1 GCA_913009475.1 uncultured Actinomycetes bacterium
AATGTGTAGTATCAGAGCTTGCTCTGCTGGTGAAGATACGTTTGTCATTCTCAGCTTGACTGGGAATCCAGATAAAAAGGTGTATTGGAACCAAGGTCTGTAAAGCACTAAAAAAGCGCGGTTGGCCGTGGATTCCCGATCGGGGCCGTGGATGACAAACGTTAGCCGGATGATGGATGGTAAATAAATATATGAAAACGTTGTAGGGGCGAGGCTTGCCCTCGCCCACCCCGGAGAAAAAACATTTTGTAGAGACGTTGCATGCAACGTCCGGTCTCATGAAAGCGTTAGAACATAAAATGTGTAGTATCAGAGCTTGCTCTGCTGGTGAAGATACGTTTGTCATTCTCAGCTTGACTGGGAATCCAGATAAAAAGGTGTATTGGAACCAAGGTCTGTAAAGCACTAAAAAAGCGCGGTTGGCCATGGATTCCCGATCGGGGTCGGGAATGACAAGCTTGAGGTGGTCGGGGATGACAGGGGTATTATGATTGGTAATGACGATTAATGTTGTAGGGGCGAGGCTTGCCCTCGCCCGTGAAAAAGAAAAACATTGTAGAGACGTTGCATGCCTCGCCCGTCGATCGAAAACCGTAAATCGTAAATAGATAATCGTGGGCCAGAAGGTTTGTCGCTGAGGAAATGAAACGATGAAATTGGAGCAGTAGATACGGCGCTTTCGCGCCTCATTAGACCGCAACCGTGCATTTAAGCTCTAATGTTCCAATGCTCAAATGCTCTATTGCTCTGGCTCAGCGAAGCTGAGCCGTGGAGATGAGGGGATTCGAACCCCTGACCTCTGCCATGCCGAGGCAGCGCTCTCCCACTGAGCTACACCCCCAAAAAAACTGGAGTTAAAGGTAATGACTGGAGCTATTATAAAGTGTTAACGGCATACCGTCAAAAAATAAACACGCTTATTTTTTCTTAGCCGGCTTAACCGCCCAATCAAGCGACGGCGCGTCAATCCAAAGCCTCTCCAGCTGGTAATAGTCCCGGGTTGGTTTATCAAATATATGGACGATCAGGTCACTGTAGTCTAATAAAACCCATTGCAATTTATCTTTACCTTCGACGCTAAACGGCTTTCTGCCTTTGGCAGCTAACTTCTCGCGAACATTATCCGCTATCGCCCTTACTTGCCTGGTGCTGCTGCCGGTACAAATAATAAAAAAATCCGTCACTACCAATAATTGAGCGACGTTCAATACCAGAATATCCTCCGCGTTTTTCTCTTCCGCTGCCCGAGCGGCTATCTTCGCTAACTGGCTAGCTTTCAACAATACTTCCTCCCGTAGACCCAATTCTTGAGTTTGCCGCACTCGCGATTGTAAAATCTAAATTGTAAATCATAATCGATGTAGCCGCAAAACTTGCTTTGTTTAAGTCAATATTAGAGCAAGCTCTAATACTACACATTCCCCATCTTCACGGGCGGAGATAAACTCCGCCCTACCCGTTTTCACACCTTATGCCTTAACGTTTTTCTATCCTCAACAATAAAGCGCCAGATGAACTAGCACGCTATACATCTTACACTATAAAGAAAGGTTTATTTATTCTCGGCGAGGAGCGATGCCAAGAGCCGGGCTGCAATTTCAAATTATGACGCCGGTGCCAGCCCTTATATTCCACTTGTAAGAAAAGAGCCGGCACCGGTCTATTACTAGAAATTGACAGCGTCTTTTCGAGAGAATTAAATAAACCTTTTACCACGTTTAAATAGTTATAAGTTTTCATTATTAAACAGCATTATTTTGCATTAATCCTTACCTTTTTCCCGTTAGTCAAATGTCAAGATTGAAGATCTGACCCCTTTTTTGCGGAACGGCCTGGTTATAAGCTTGTTAATTGTCAAGATTGAAGATCTGACCCCATTTCTTACCGAAATCCTATTGATAATCCTTCCCCAATATTATGACTATATCAACTACGTCTTGTGGGGTATTCTTAGTAATAATATTGCCGTAGCCAAGCAATTTCTTAACTTTATTGGCCGCTTTCACCTTATTTTTATTATATATTATAAGTTGTGTCTGCTGATAATTAAAGTTATCGGCATTTTTAATATCTACTATGGTAAATTCTTTACCCAATAAGTTGTCGGCCGCTTTTCTGGCTACACCGGGCCGGCCGCTCCCGTTTAATATAATGACACGCTGACGGCTCGTATCCCTGGTTAATTTGACGGACCAGAATAATTTTAACAACCGGGAAAGATCATTTTTTTTAGCTTCAAAATAGGTCTCCTCACCAATGGCTATCGGCCGCACGGGCATATCCACTAATGATATTTTTTCATTTGGTACATCGGAAACAGCGTTTAATATATTTTTACGTTCCGCCTTAGAGGCATCGCTGCGCCCGGCCTGACTAATGAGCCTTTTAACATCACCATTACTGACTGCGCTTAAGAAAAGATCGCTGGGCACAATAAAATAGCGCTTGGGAGCAAAACCAATGAAATCATTAAAAGTCGATGTCATTGTCTTCATCTTCTCATCATAACTTTCAGCAATAGGAGCGAAACCGCGACCGCTGACATTAACAAAGGTGTTAGTGGGAATAATGATGCCGCCGATAGACCGTTTGAAGTTATCTACAACCACCAGTAATAACCCAGTCGCCTTAGCCTTGCCATTCTCCTTTTTCAAACCGACAATCAAATAAGTGTTCTCTTTCAACTCGCGGGCGGACGCGGTTTTATTTTTCTTAACAGCGGTGGTGGTGGGTTTTATCTTCTTGGGACTGATTAACCGTTTGACACCAATAAATCCTAGAATAAAAATTATGGCAACAACCAGCCAAATAAAGATACTATGCGACCGTCGCCGGCGTCTATATTTACGCCTGATAGATCTTTTTTCCATAAAACCAGCCATTACCTTACTCCTCAGCCAACATTGTATTCCAAACTTTGATTGATAGCGGATGAATAAAAGCCCGCTTCGCTAAGACAAACTGTAACTGTTTAAAATAAGCTTCCTTGAAAGCCGCGCGTAAATCCTCGTCAGCCAATTTTCTTATCTCGGCCAAACCGGGAAATTTTCGCATAGGCTCAATAACGTCAGCTAGAAATACCAGCCTGTCCAAGTCATTCATCTCCAGGCCGCCGATGGTATGTTTTCTAATCGCCCCAATAATCAACGGATCATCGACTCCCAGTTCACTATGGACTAAGACCGCCCCCAAAGGCGCATGCAAAAGATAAGGATTTTTCTCTTCGACCCATTTGATTTTCAGCCCCGCTTGCCTGGCGGCTGTGAGCAGCTCCGGACGACTATAATCGCGAGCGTAATCATGCAAAAGGCCGGCAATAGCCGCTTGCCAATGATTAACTCCATGGCGTCCGGCCAGCCGCGTCGCAGTATCCTTAGTTCTTAAAGAATGTTCAAAACTCTTGCCTGAGAGACGCCGAACCAATTTATCTTGGTAATATTCTATTTGGGCTGTCTCATTCATGATAAAATCCCGATTTATAAATATAGTTAAGCACGCTTTCCGGTACCAGATACCTGATCGGATGGCCGGCCTTGATGCGACGACGAATGCCCGTTGAGGAGATGGCCAAAGCCGGGATTTTCATAAACTCGACCTTAGGCGTTAAGGCCGTGTTGTTGTTTTTATTTGGCAAAAGATGATATTTTTTAAATTTATTGAGTGAGTAACCGGGACGAGTAGCGGCAATAAAAGTACAGAAATCAACTATTTTCTCAGGGTCCTTCCAAGTTAATATCTCCCAGACCGCGTCAGCGCCGGTTATAAAAAATATTTGGGCACCGGCGTATATTTTATTGAGCGAACGCACGGTATCAATCGTATAAGAGATGCCGGGACGGTCGATTTCCAAGCGGGAAACGATAAAATGCGGATTAGAAGCGGTAGCAATAACAGTCATTAAATAGCGTTCCTCAGCGGGTAAGACGGTCTCTCCCGTCCTGTCCGGCTTATGCGGCGGCTTACCGGCCGGCATAAAAATGACTTTATCCAGCGCAAATTGCATCCGAGCTTCCTCGGCCGTAACCAGATGTCCATTGTGAATAGGGTTGAAAGTTCCCCCCATGACCCCATACCGGGCCGGTTTTTTCTGGCGCACCTTATCACCTATTTTTTTGATTTTTAGCTACTACTCATTTACTTCTTACGGCCGCTCGTAACTTATTATAACTTATTTTTATTTATAGATAAAAGGTGTTAAGCCTAGATGGATTGGGTAAATCGAAAACGAAAAGGAGATGATAGTTATGCAAATCAAAGAAAGCATGACAAAACAAGTCATTACGGCGGATTCAGATTCATCATTAAAAGAAGTTGCGGCTAAGATGGAAAAATGTGATGTTGGATGCATACCCATAGTCGAAGGTGATAGATTGGTGGGGATTATTACAGATAGGGACATAATTATTAGAGGTGTTGCCAAGGGGCTGGACTTAACAATGCACCAAGCCAAGGAGATAATGAGTACTAATTTATGTATCGCGACGCCGGACATGGATGATTCAACCGCCGCCGAGCTGATGATATCCAATAAGATACGCCGTTTGCCGGTTCTGGACTTCGATAAGCTGGTGGGGATTGTGACTCTGGGCGATTTGGCGGTGACAACCGGCGATACAACTCAGTGTGGGCATATCTTGGAGGAGGTTTCCAGCCCCAGAGGGCCGAAGTGCCTGCTCTAGTCTCTGATTTGTCCGTCGCCCTCAATAATATATTTAGTTGAAGTCAAAGCAGTTAGACCCATCGGTCCGCGGGCATGAAGTTTTTGGGTGCTGATACCGATTTCAGCGCCCATGCCGAACTGGCCACCGTCAGTAAAGCGAGTGGAAGCGTTGACATAAACCGCGGCCGCGTCTATAGCCTCGGTAAATTTCTTAGCGACGGCATAATCATTGGTAATAATCGCTTCGGAATGAAGCGTGCCGTAAGTGTTGATATGCTCGATCGCCTTATCCAGCGAATCAACGACTCTGACCGCCATCTTTAGGTCTAAATATTCAGTACGCCAGTCCGTTTCGGTAGCGGTCTCGACTTCAGAGCACAACCGTTTCGTAATCGGACAGCCAAAAACAGTCACTCCGGCCTGTTCCAGACTGTCAACTATTCTCGGCAAGAACTTTTCGGCTATATCTTTATGGATAAGTAATGTTTCCGCGGCGTTACAAACACTTGGACGTTGCACTTTGGCGTTGATGGTAATCCTCTCGGCCATGTCGTAATCGGCATCCGCATGCAGATAAATATGGCAGTTGCCGGCTCCGGCCCACAGAACCGGCACCGAAGCGTTTTCGGTCACCATCTTAATTAAGCCGGGACCGCCGCGCGGCACTAACAGGTCGAGATAACCTCTCATTTTCATAAGCTCATGCACCGACTCCCGGTCAGCGCTCGGCAGTGATTGAATGGCACCGGCGGGAATACCGGCCCTGACAGCGGCGGCGGAAATTATCTCCGTTAACGCCAAGTCGGACTTGAACGCTAGAGAACCGCCGCGTAAAATAACCGCGTTGCCTGACTTAAGGGCTAAACCGGCGGCGTCAACAGTGACGTTGGGACGAGCTTCATAAATTACACCGACCACACCCAGGGGTACGCGTGTCTTTTTAATTAGCAAGCCGTTGGGTAATTTCCAACCGGCGACGACTTCGCCAACCGGATCAGACAACATTACCAACTCTCGCAGAGCCGCTGACATAGCATCAATGCGGTCGGCACTCAGCTCTAATCTATCCAGCAACGATTCGTTGATGCCTTGCTCTCGCGCCGTCGACATATCATCTTCATTAGCGGTAAGAATTGCGGTCTTATTATCATTAAGCGCCGCGGCCATTTCTAACAATGCCTCGTTTTTAACTTTTGTCGTTAAACTCACCAAGGACCTGGAGGCAACCTTGGCCTCTTTGGCGATGTCAAGCACGCTCTTTGTTTCTAATTTTGCCATAATACCTCCCTAACCATAAGCTCGCTACGCTCGTAATTGTAAAGTGTAAATTGTAAAATTGATTATATCGCAATCTCCCCCGACCCACTTTATGCTTGTCATTCCCGACCCCGATCGGGGATCCACGGCCAACCGTGCTTTTTAGTGCTTTATTTATTCTAATGCACTGTGATTCCTGGATTCCCAGTCAAGCTGAGAATGACAAAAAGCGTTAACTTTCACGGGCGAGGCACGCCTCGCCCCTACACATTTTACATTCTCACAAG
>CAJVYJ010000118.1 GCA_913009475.1 uncultured Actinomycetes bacterium
GTTTAGCTTTCTCTCGCACAACATCCGCGTCCGCTCCCTTTGGCGGGCCCAGCTCGGCGGTGACCGCGAATTGGCCGTCGTCCAATATTTTTTCAAGATTGCTTTTTTTCATTTCTCGTCCTTGAAGGGTCTGCTCTCAGGTATTATTAAGTCTTCTCTTATGATCTTGCGCTGGCCGCCGTCCCGCGCGCTCGTCCAATCTTTCGGCGGCGCAAGCTCTATCATCAAATTAAGCAAACCCTGCCCTTTTAGCCGTTTATAAATTAGATCCCAGACGCAATCAATTTCACTGGACACTTCGCATTTACCATTCTGTGACCCGCCGCAAGGCCCGTTCAACATAGTCTTCGCGCATCGCGCTATCGGGCAAAGACCGCCAGTTGAACCAAGGATGCAGTTACCGCAACCGCCGCAATTTTCCAGCCAGACGCCTTGCTCGACCGGCATCCCCATAGAAGTGGTATTAAGCGCGGGAATAATAAGCTTATGGGGATATTTCTCCGCCATAGCCTGGACACCGACACCGCAAGCAGTCGATAAAACAACATCCGCTGCTTCGACGTCCTCAGCCAGTGGTTCGATAAACTCCCACTCACATTGGCGCAGCGTCATCGACTCCGTCGTTTTTAATTCACGCTTATCCGCGCGGGCCGCCAAACGCATAGACGCGGCTAAGGTAGCTGTCTCCTTTTCGCCGCCGGCGAAACAGATGGAAACGCAAGCGCCGCAGCCGACGACTAAAATATTCTTGAACTCTTTTGTCAGTTCAAGGAGCTCTTTTAATGGTTTTTGTTCCGCAATAATCATCTTTACTAAATCTCCCCTAACCCCTCTTTAACAAAGAGGGGAATCATGCACTCGGTGGTATCTGGATTCCCGCCTTCGCGGGAATGACAAACTTAAAAGCTGAGAATGACAGTTTAATATAAACCTAAAAAATCGATAAATTAAAAAATTTGCTCCCCGGGCGCAAGTCTGTCTATCGGCCGGCAAATCCGAGCACGGCGTTAAGCGAACGAGGCATAGGAGCGGCGGCCAGTCCGACCCGTACTTATCGAGGGCTTTCACCCTCCGAAGTCGAATGAGTAGCCGAGCGCAGGTCTGCAGCCGGAGATAGACCGCGAGCGCCAATAATTTATGGCCCGATAATAGAATTAGCTTTATATTATTCAATGATTTCATTTTTTAATGTTCACTATCCTATAATACCTGGATTCCCAGTCAAGCTGAGAATGACAACACGGCCTTTAGATCTTGGCCGCGTCCGCCACGAGCTCTTTGATACTGGTATCACCGGCGATATTAATCAGCTCCAGCCTATCGGCGCCGATGCCGACCGCATCCAGAATGTCCCGCAAATAACCTATCTTTTTATCTATTCTCTCATTGCCGGTCTTGAAATGGCAATAATCTTTAGCGCAAACCGTGATAAAAACCTGATCAGCGCCGACTTCAAAAGCTTTTAAGATATCATTGGCCGAGAGCCGCCCCGGACACAGAACTCGTATCAGCTTGACATTAGATGCGTCATTGACAGCGTCCGCCACGCGGTCTACGCCCCAAATATGGCCGTATTGGCAGGTAATGCCAATGGTTATCGCACCAGCCGACTTCTTCGCCTCCGACATTGCCTTAATTAATAATTGTTCGTACTCACTCTCATCCGTCAAGCGAACTTTAATCGCGTTAGCCGGACATTCCGTGACGCAGATGCCGCAACTTTGACAGAGGACCGGGTCCATATAGGCAATCGACCCTTTAATCTCAGGTACATTATACGGACAAACCCTAACACAGGTAAGGCAAGCTACGCATTTATTATTATCCACAACCGCGCCGGCAGTGCAGTTTAGGCATCGTAGCGCTTCGCGAATGGCGCTGTCGCTGTCAAAACCCAACTCGACTTCATTGAAGTTTTCCTGACGAGCTTCAGGGCTGAGAGTCGGCATTTTTTGGCGTTTGGAAGTCATAATTAATTTTCTTGTGGCTTCGGGAATATCAGCTACCGCTGATAATTCTTCATTGGATAGATGTTTTATGCAGCCGGTATCAAAAAAAGAAATAATGGCTTTGGCCGCCAGGTGACCGCCGGCAATGGCGGTTATCGCGGCACCGGGCCCACCGGCCACCTCACCAGTGGCAAAAACTCCCGGTAGGCTTGTAGCCATAGTTTTCGCGTCGAAGACCAACCGGCCTCTATCGTCAAGAGCGACGCCGCTGTCTTTCAAAAATGATAACTCGCTTCTTTGGCCGATTGAGAAAATTATCGCGTCTCCGGAAATAACAGAACGCTCGTCTTCATTAAATTTGGGGTTAAAGCGCCCATCTTCATCAAATACACAGGCGACTTCTTTGAATTCCAGCCCGCTGACCCGACCATTGGCCCCAATAATCCGGTGCGGTCCGAGTGAGCAATGCATCTCCACGCCCTCGGCCGCCGCGGCCGCTAGTTCCCAGTCATGAGCCGGCATCTCACCTGGGCTTTCCAGACAGACCATTTTAACTTTTTTACTGCCTAAGCGGCGCACCGCTCTGGCAACATCGACCGCGACATTGCCGCCGCCGATAACAATTACCTCGTCACCCGGCGCCTGCGTCCGTCCATAGTTGACTGAATCCAAAAATGATACGGCATTATCAATACCTTCCAAATCAGCCCCGGGCAACGGCAAGCTAAACCCCGACGACAACCCGACCGCGATTAATAAAACATCATATTTTTCTCGAAGATCGGAAAAGATAACATCTTGGCCGACCTTGACCCCGGTCTGTAGCTCAATTCCCACCGCCAAGATATTGGCGATATCACGCCGCAAAATATCTTTGGGCAACCGATAGCTTAAAATACCGTGCCTTAACATCCCGCCCGCTTCGGGCTTGGCTTCAACAATGGTTACTTGATAACCGACCCGTGCCAGATCATGGGCCGCGGTTAATCCCGACGGTCCGGCGCCGATGATACCGATAGTCTTATCATTGGTTTTGACAACAAATTTCGGCTTATAAGCATCACCGACTTTATCGGTGACAAATCTTTTTAGGGAACATATGGAAATCGGCTGGTCCACCAGCCGGCGGCGGCAGTTGCTTTCGCAGGGATGAAAACAGATGCGCCCGATTGAACCGGGAAATGGATTATTCTCCATTATTACTTCCAGCGCCTCGACGTAGCGCTCTTGGGCAATCAAAGAGACGTAACGCTGGGCATCCGTATTTACCGGACAAGCCGCTTTACAGGGCGGTGCCGGACTATCGCTAAAGGTTTCTGCTTTCAACTCTGCGTTCTTATTATCCATATCGCGCTATCCATCTCTTAAACAACCTGGATTCCCAGTCAAGCTGAGAATGACAAACGTAAGATCACGGGAATGACAAAAAGAGATAATTGCGGATTTATAAATACACATTTTTTCAAGATTCTAAATCCCTGTCCTTATGTATCCTCGCGGGCGAGGCACGCCTCGCCCCTACACATTCATAATCAGAGCAAGCTCTGACGCTGCACATATCATATTAAGAAGCGTTTATTTATTCTACGAGAAAAGCGTTACGTAGGCCAAGCGAGCATGGTCTCGCCCCTAACTCCTCACGCTCTTACGCCCTCACGAATTAAGTATGGTGTCCCCGGAATTCTAAGCGCTCCACTCTTTTAGATAATGGGTCAGGTCGCCGGCTTCGCGCGGGCCCACAGAAATACTCCATTCGGGCAGCTCTTCGTCCAGCTCGCCGCTGATCTGCGCGACATAACCGGGCAACACCAAATGGCGATGTTTCACCTTGGTGGAAATATCACTCTTTTTAATAAATTGGGCGATTTTTTCCGGAATAAATTTACCGGCCGCCCAAGCGGTAAGTACCGACAGACCCTCAACGTCCATAACACAAAGCCAACTGGAAACACGGCTGGACTCGATCTCGCCGGAAACAATAAAGTAAGTCAAGGAAAAGTTGGTAGTTACCAAGACCGGCGAGTCTTCTTTGGGGTCACCGATTTGATAGATGCCTTCACTCATTTGCATCGGCTTTTGCGGGTCCGTATAGATATTTTGCAATAAGACCATAAGCGGCAAGACTCGGGCCGGGTCCAAATCATTTAAGATGATTATGCCGGCATAGCGCATGATCTCCAGACCGGCTAAGGCCATTTCCGCGTCGGGATCATCAGTAGCTTCGGCCGGAAACGTAATTATAGGAAACCCCAAGGATTTATTCTTGGCCTTTAGAGAAGCACGACGAATATAAGTCAGCTCTTGCAGATGTTGATTACCGTTACGCGAACCGGCATCAAGCACTAAGTCTTTAATTCCCAGTGCCGTAACCTTATCACTTAAATCAACCAACGCCTCCAAGCCTTCGGCTTTTACAGCCAAGGCGGTCGCGTACTCTTTAGCTAAAGCCGCCATCTCGGTGAAGTTATCATTGTTAGCCGCATAAATAAGCGGTTTGTTAGCACCGCATACTTCCAGCGCCGCTTTCATGATCGTAGGATCTTCACTGATCAAGACTAAAGCGGCTTTGGTGACTTCTCCGATTTTCTTGACCGCTGCGGCAAATGTTTGCGCATCGCCCGAAGCGGCTTTTATAGCTACAACTCTGGGTTTTAATATTTGTTCAATACGTTCAAAAGCCACGGAATCAACTTTCTTGGCCTGCTCCGCCAATTCTTTTTCATCCAGAGTATCTGCCAATAAAATTCCCAGGCCCGGCGGATGCACAAAGGTTTTTTCATGGCGAAACATGACCGTCTCTTCACCAATAATAAAAGCGTCATCGCCAACGCCAATGGTTATTTTACGAATAGGCGGCGCCGATGCCTCTGAAAGATTTTGGCGCGCCTCATCACTGACATAAGGACATTTATCCAGCTCCGCCTGACGAGCCGCCAACTTCATCGCGAACGCCATACAGGTGGGGAAACCGCATTCACCACAATTTGTTTTTGGTAACATTTTAAATATCTGTAAGCCTGTTAACGCCATTGTGCTCCTTTCTAAGGTAAGGGAAAAGTCAACTTACCTTCCCCTTAAAACATCGGCTCCATCTCTAAGGCCGGATGCCCGACTTTTTGCATAAACTTCATTACTTCTTCCTCGGTCACCGCCACTGTCTCGTCAGCGATTTTATTAATAAAATCCGGGTCGCCCAACTCTTCACAACGCTTGGCAAGTTTCTCTTTAAGTTGTTCTTTTAACTCCTTTGGCATCCAGACAATCCGTTTAAAGCCGCCGTCGGCCGAGATAAATTTCTTACTGGTAATAAACTGCCGGCCGATGCCGATAAAACCGGGCACCTGCTGACCGCCGCCGACCGTACCGGCCAGAGTGGAAAATTTCATGCCGCAGGGTGTCATATCCGGATGCTCGCGATTGACTATCATTACCCCGTTAGCCATGGGAAGCAGTGCGGTAATACATTCAAAACAACCGCATGAGGTTATCGGCGCTTCCATCATCGTATATGAATTGTAGCCATCAATAGAACCGCCCGATTTTTCTTTTATGTAAGTGTTGACACCCTCCCAGCTGCCTTTATCGATATCCAACACCTCTCCTTTAGGCACCGGCTGATTACCGCCGGTCGGATTGATTTCATAAGCAGCTTTGCCGTCCAACCAATTGTAGGCGCCGCATAACCCGAGATGCTCAGGAGATATAACACATACATGCGTTGGAGCAAACGACTGGCACAGCAGGCATGAATAAAAAGTGTCAACACTCTCGTCAGTCATGCCCTCCAGGCGCTCATTGCGCTCTTTGTACACTTTTTTCGCTTCTTCTTGCAGCTTTAAGACATCTTCTTCTTTTGTATACAAAGTTACAGCGACTTTATCCACGATAGTACCGTAATCATTTAATATCTTGGCTCTGATGGCATCACCTAGATGATGGATTTTAAAACCGGCTTTTTGCGCGTCTTTGCTGATTCTTACCCAAATAATATTACGCTGACCCATATGCCAGATACCGGTGGCGCCATTAATAAAATAATGGAATTGCCGCTCTAAAATCGGCTCAAAGTCTTCCTGCATCTTCCGGCCGGCGACTTCGACCATAATGCCCAGCGGTAACGCTGAACCCGGCTCGACATCGTCAATTTCCGGGCCGACTACTTCGATTTTATTATCCTGGACTTCCTCAATGGGTTTGTTGAGATCGGAAGAGCAC
>CAJVYJ010000119.1 GCA_913009475.1 uncultured Actinomycetes bacterium
GGCCGATGCTTCCGTTGGCGTGAATATACGATGAGACTAAGCCCTCATTGGACTTTTTTTCAGCGCGTTTAGCTATATTAGCCAAGCCCTTTTTTCTTAAAATATCGACAGCCTTGTCAATATCACCTGACGCCTCTGTTAGAGCTTTTTTGCAATCCATCATGCCGCAACCGGTCTTGGTACGTAACTCCCTTACCTCGACAGCCGATATCTTAGCTGACATACATCCTCCAATACAACATCTTAATAAAGGTTTTTACCTTATTAAACTTGCCGAATCAATATAATTCCAAACTTAATATTTTATTATTTTGCTACAGCCGCTTCGGCGGGTACCGCCCGTGCGCCCAAGCCTTCCAATACCGCGTTCGCTATAACCTTAGTTATTAAAGATATTGAACGAATGGCGTCGTCATTGCCCGGTATTAAATGATCTATCTCATCGGGGTCACAATTAGTATCTACAATCGCTATAATCGGGATATTTAGGCGTCTTGCTTCCGCCACCGCGATACTTTCTTTTTTTGGATCGACTATAAAAACAGCGTTCGGCAACTTCTTAACATCACGAATGCCGCCCAAATTACGCTCAAGCTTTTTGGCTTCCCGCTGCAGAAGTATGACTTCTTTTTTGGGCAATAATTCCATTTTTCCTTCGTCGTTCATCGCTTCGATCTCACTTAAGCGATAAATCCGTTTTTTTATAGTATCGAAATTTGTCAGCATTCCACCCAGCCATCTATGGCTTACATAAGGCATCTCGCAACGCTGCGCTTCCATAACTATACTTTCTTGAGCTTGCTTTTTTGTGCCAATAAACATAATTGTCCCGCCATCGGCTACAAGATTCCGAGTAAAATTATACGCTGATTTGAATAATTCGAGAGACTTTTGGAGGTCTATGATATAGATGCCGTTTCTTTCCGTGAAAATATACGGCTTCATCTTCGGATTCCATCGCCTGGTCTGATGCCCAAAATGGACACCCGCTTCCAGTAATTGTTTCATTGAGACAATAGCCATTAACACACCTCCTTCCTTAACTCGGTTTTTCCTCCGCCCGTTTCATCCCACTGCTTAACCACTATGGGCACCAAAGCAATAGTCCGCGAGCGTGTGAACTTATTTAGATAACGACAGAGTTTATCATATTTTACCCAAGACAAGCAAATTATATATTGGAAAAGATCAATTCCGGGGACACCATATTTAATACGTTATAGTAGAACGGCAATGAAATTAATAGGCTTATATTGGGACGGCGGTCAGCGGCCTGTTGTCAGCGGTCGCTCTTAGTTTGAAACGGAAGGTTTAGCGATGCGCAGCTTGGCCTTAAGCCTGATAATAGCTTTGGTATGCAGCTGTGAGACCCGGGATTCCGTCACGCCCAAAACCTCACCTATCTCTCTTAAGGTCAGACCTTCATAATAATATAGAGCGACAACGATTTTTTCTCGTTCAGGCAAATAATCAATAGCTGAGGCTAAAATATTTTTCATCTCCGATACCTCGAAAACCTCTGAGGGATTAACGGCGTTAACGTCTTCTACCGTATCTATCAAACTTAATTTCTCATCTTTTTCACCACCGGATATCCAAACGTCCTCTAGGGCCGCTACCGAGGTATAACTTATTTTAGTAAGCCAACTTTGCAATTCGGTTACGGTTATCTCCAGCTCTTCCGCCACCTCTTCGTCCGTAGGCACGCGACGCAACTTATTTTCCAGCTCCACATAGGCTTTTTCCAATAATCGCGAATGATGCCTGACTGAGCGCGGCACCCAGTCAAGAGCCCGCAACTCATCTATGATGGCCCCTTTTACCCTGGCGATAGCATAAGTCTCAAACTTTATATTTCTGGTCAGGTCATACTTTTCAATAGCATCTATCAATCCAAAGATGCCATAACTGATCAAATCAGCTTTTTCCACATTCGGAGGCAGGTTGGCGGAAACTCGGCCGGCAACATATTTTACTAAGGGAGAGTATTGAAGAATCAGCTTATCTCGAGCATCTTGATCATTGGTATCTTTAAATAGAGCCCATATTTTTTCAATTTCTGTCTGCTTCTCTTTTTTCTTGTCTTTAACTGTAAGTGATGATGTTTTCATTTTCTTATTCCAATCTAAGCTCGGGGATGCGCTTGACTATATATTTTCTTCAATTGCTTCTTGCTTAAATGAGTATAAATTTGGGTTGAAGAAAGGTCAACATGACCTAGAAGTTCTTGCACCGCTCTTAGGCCGGCATTGCCTTCCAAGAGATGAGTGGCAAAACTATGTCTGAAAACGTGCGGCGTTACATCCGGCAATCCGGTTTTAGTGCTATACCGTTTAAGCATACGCCTGACTCCCCCGCTGGAAAGCCGCTTGCCGTTACAATTTAAAAAAAGAGCCGGTTCTACTATTTTTATATTGGTTTTTTTCATTCGAGGGCGTCCATTTTTTAAATAATCGGTTAAAGCCCCGCTCATATAGGTGTTTAATGGGACTATTCTCTCCTTAGAACCTTTGCCGATAACGTTAAAATCTTCTTTGCCCGGCTCAATGTCGCCCATGTCTAAACCAACCAACTCACTGACCCGGATACCGGCGCCATATAAAAATTCTACTATGGCCCGATCTCGCAAACCATAAATAGTTGTGGTATCTATCTTCTCCAGGATAGCCTTAATCTGGTTGTAACTCATTACTTTAGGCAAAAACTTCTTCATCTTAGGTGAGCTGATCAGTTCCACGGAGTTATTGCTTTTTTTATAACGATATTGTAAAAAACGATAGAAAGAGCGAAGTGCGGCCAATTTCCTGGCAATACTGCGTCGAGAGATTTGCTTGGATTGTAGATAAGCGAGATAACGGCGTAAGAACAAGTGGTCGATGTTGGATAGTCCATCTATACTTATCTGCGTGTCTAAATCAAGATTGTGCGCGCCTGCGTAGAAACGCACAAACTGCTTTAAGTCTTGGCCATATGCCTTAACCGTACATGGCGACAAATTCCGCTCAGCGGAAAGATAAAGTAAATAATTGTCGATCGCCCGCATTCAATCTCCTTGCTGTAACAATTGCTTCGTTTAAACTGCGACTACTATATTTTAATTTAGCTTCAGGCTATAAACCATTCTTTAGTATTAATTTTTAGAATAATCCTTTAATCGACTATTAGCTTACATTACTTAAATTTTTTTTATTTTATCCTTAAATAATATATTTGGCTACTTAATTCTTATTATCCTACCTCCGATTTCTTTTCTGACATAACCTTTGATTTCCAATTGCAATAAAATACCGGCGATTTTAGAAACGGACTCCCCGGCTGTCGCGGCCAACACATCGACATGTAACGGTTCATACTCAAGCTTTTGTAACAATGACAGCTCCAAGGAAGATAACTTTATTTTCACATCTTTTTGGCTAACCGCCGGCTCCAAACCTAAATTATCCAGAACATCATCAGCCGTAGTGACTAAAGCGGCACCGGCTTTAATTAATTCGTGACAACCCATGCTATTGGGGCTTTTAATATGACCCGGAACCACCATCACCTCTTTATTCTGCTCTAACGCGAAGTCGGCAGTGATAAGCGCCCCGCTTTTAAGCGCCGCTTCCACGATTATTACCCCCAAAGAAAGTCCGCTGATAATTCTGTTGCGACCGGGGAAATTTTGTGAAATAGGCGGCGTGTCAGCGGGAAACTCGGTAATTATAGTGCCTTGTTTAGGTATCTGTTGATATAGGTTCTTATTTTCTTTTGGATAGACGTAATCGAATCCGCAGCCTAAAACACTTATTGTCTTGCCGGCCTTGAGAGCGCCCTGATGAGCGGCTGTGTCTATGCCTTTAGCCAAACCACTGACAACAACAACCCCCAAGGCCGCTAGATCTTGAGCCAACTCAGCCGCTACCGCCCGGCCATAGGCGGTACATTTACGAGAGCCGACAATAGCTACACGGGGCTGGAGAGAATCTAAAGATAGCCCTTTTAAATAGAGAGACTCCGGTGGATGATAGATATTCTTTAACTCATCCGGATATTCTGAACTTTTAAAATCGATTTTCCTCTGTGTTTTCATTTTTTATTAACGACAGTCAAAATAAAAGCGCAATTTGCTTAAATGACCGCTCCTATTCTATCCAAAGAACGATACTGGACCGCCTCCGCCAGGTCAGCTACGTTTATATCCTTATGTCCGGCCAAGTCGGCAATAGTACGTGAGATTTTTATAATTCGGTCACAGGCGCGCGCGCTTAAACCAAGTTTCCCCACCGCTTGTTCAAAAAACAACTTTTCCTGCCGGCATAACCGACAATATTTTTGTTTTTGACTGATTCGCATCTCCGCGTTACACCGGGGACCGACGCGTCCGAAACGTTGTCTTTGCCGCTCTCTAGCCAATTGAACACGATCGCGGATTACAGTCGACATTTCTTCCGTCGCTTCTTTAAATAACTCACTTTTTTTAAGTCTAGGCACTTCAACATGGATATCAATCCTATCCATGAGCGGTCCTGAAATACGATTATGATAGGCCTGAATTTTACTCAGAGCACAGCCGCATTCTTTATAACGATCGCCATAATAACCGCAGGGACACGGATTCATCGCCGCTACCAGCATAAAACGTGCCGGATAAGTCACAGAGCTTGATGCCCGAGAAATTGTTATCTCGCCATCCTCAAGCGGTTGCCTTAAGACTTGTAATACACTTTTGCTGAATTCCGGAAACTCGTCCAAAAATAAAACTCCCCGATGGCTAAGACTGATTTCGCCGGGACGGGGATAGCGCCCGCCGCCCGCCAACCCGGCTGTTGGTGGGCCCCGCTTGCAAGGCGGCGATCAAGGCGTCGCCATACTCGGGCAACCGGTCCACCCTGTAGCCGGCCTTTGCCAGAGCGCGCAGCACCCCCAGAGTGCTGGCCGGGGTATCGAGCCCGACGCCGTTGCCAATGCGCCCATCCTTGTCCAAAGTGGCAATGGCAAACGGGGTATCGTTGAAAAAGCGCGAAAACCTGACTTCAACCGCGCGCAAATCCTCTTCATCATCGGCCGCCCGGTGGCGGTCCAATACCCATGTGCGCGTTTCGCCCAACTCGCCATCGGCCAGCCTCGCCGCCCGGTGCAACAAGCGGGCTGGAAAGCTGGTGCCGTTGCGGTGCACCAGATCAATATCAATGATCTCGGTGCGGATTTCCCCGTCGCTGCGCTCCCCCATAAGGAGCGAAGCGCCATCCCCGCGCACGATTTGCTCCATCACGACATCCCCCGGCTCAAATTCGGCCAGATCAAACCCCAGCCAGTTGGCCAATGTTGCGTTGATATATTGAATCCGTCCCCTGGCATCGGCCGAGAAAAATCCGGCTGGCGCATGATCCAGATAATCAATTGCGCGCTGGAGTTCGAGATAGATATTTTCCTGATTGTCCCGGTCAGCGGAGATATCCTCGACCTGCCAGATAACGCTCTGCTTGTCGGTTGTGTCTGTCCTGGGCAGAGCCCGAACACTGATCCGATACCAGACAGGCCTGCCATCTTCAAAATCCCGACCATCAAAATGCCTGGCCAGACGGACATCCTCGATCAGATGCCGCCCATCCCTTGCGGCCCGCGACAGGCGATAAATCGCCTCCGCTGCCTCAGACTGGTTAGCGAACAGCCGGGCCACACCAACCGGGACGCCCTCCGACACCAGAGCCGATAACTTCCCGTAGCGCTCGTTGGCGTAAACGATAACGCCCTTGCGATCAGTCACAACAATACCGTTCGAAGAACTGTCGAGCACACTCTGGGGCAGGCTGGGCAGTTCTGTTCCGTCAGAATAGCGAAACAGCCCGGCAGCCAGCGAGAACAGGGCAAACACCCCGATCACCGCCAGAATGGCCAGGAACAGCAGCACCATTTCCGAAGTCAGCCACTCACCGAACACAGAAAACGCCAGCGCAATGACGATAAAGAACAATGCCAGCGCACCAATGCGCCACAAACTGCCGCCCCAGACGCGCTTGACACTCGGTTCCGGATAGCTTTCGTCAACCCCGTGTTTCAATGTTTCTCGGTGCCCCATTCAACTTGCCGCCCCCGTGCTCCCATGTGATCAGATCGGAAGAGCGTCGTGTAGGGAAAGAGTGTAGATCTCGGTGGTCGCCGTATCATTAAAAAAAAAAA
>CAJVYJ010000120.1 GCA_913009475.1 uncultured Actinomycetes bacterium
TTTTTTTTTCAAGCAGAAGACGGCATACGAGATATATCAGTGTGACTGGAGTTCAGACGTGTGCTCTTCCGATCTAGATACGGCGCAAAAAATATATAATATGGTCATGCCGACCAGCGGCGGCAAGACGATTACGATAAACCACGGCGGCAAGCAGATGTCGCGCAACTTTCGCTTTATCGACTTTAAGAATCCTAACAACAACTCTTTTCATGTGACGGCGGAATTTAGCGCCGGCGGCAAGCAGAACATCCGCCCCGACATAGTCTGTTTTGTAAACGGCATCCCGCTGGTGGTAATCGAGAACAAGAAGTCGAGCAGATCGGTGGCGGACGCCATAAATCAGATGAATCGCAATCAAGGGCCGGAATACTGCCCCAAGCTCTTTACCTATGCCCAGTTGCTTATTGCTACGAACAACAAGGAATTAAAATATGGGACTACCGGCACACAGCTTAAATTTTACTCGCTTTGGCGCGAAAAAGGCGTACCTAAGACGGAAGTCGACGCCCGGGTCCGCCGGCTCATAGAAAAACCTATCGACACCGCGGTATACGCGCAAATTCTGGCCGACCTAAATGGCGCGGCGCGCAGCCATAGCCAAAAAACCGACCGCCTGCCAACCGCGCAAGACCGCGGCGTTCTATCGCTCTTAGAGCCGGAGCGCTTCTTGGATTTGGCCAAAAACTTCATTCTTTTTGACGCCGGTGAGAAAAAACTCGCGCGTTATCAACAATATTTCGCCATTCATAAAATGCTTAAGCGCGTAAGTGAAAAGGAAACAACCGCCGCCGGCATCGTGCGCCGCCGCGGCGGTCTGGTCTGGCATACGCAAGGCTCCGGCAAGTCGCTGACGATGGTAATGTTTGTCAAGGCTTTGATTGAAAGCCCGCTTGTCAGCAACCCCCGCGTGATTATCGTAACGGACAGAAGGGATTTGGACCGGCAAATCAAGACGACCTTTATAAACTGCAATCTAAAGAAAGAGGTTGTTCAGGCGCGCAGCGGGCAAAATTTAATCGACCTTATCAGGGAGAAAAATCTTAGCGTAATTACGACGCTGGTACACAAGTTTACGGCGGCGCGCAAGAAAAGCACCGGCTTTGTTGATAATGATAATAATATTTTTGTTCTGGTTGATGAGGCGCATAGAACTCAAAGCGGCTTGGCGAATTTGGAGATGAATCGCGTAATCCCCAACGCCTGCTACATCGGCTTTACCGGTACGCCGCTAATGACGGATGAAAAAGAAAGCTGGCGTAAGTTCGGCGGTTATATCGATAAATATACCATCGACGACGCCTTGGAGGATAAGATTATCCTACCGCTGATATACGAAGGCCGGTATGTCGATTTGGAGCAAAACGCGGAGCAGATGGATAAACACATTGATAGAATCGCGGAACCTCTGGCCCAATATGACAAGGTGACATTGCAAAAACAGATTAAAAAGAAGTTGCTTAAAGACAACCCGGCCCGTATAGAAGAGATTGCTTATGATATTGAAGAGCATTATATTGCTCATTTTCAAGGCAGCGGGTTGAAAGGGCAAATCGTGGCGCCGTCGAAGTACGCCGCGACCTTGTTTCATCAATATTTTGCCAAACATGGAGAAATCAAGACCGCGGTGGTCATCTCCGATGAGCATGAGGCCGGGGATGAGGAAGATATACATAAAGCAGAGGTTGTCGCTTATTTAACAGGAGTACGGCACCGGCACGGTAATATCTTGAAATATGAAAAAGACGTAATTGAAAGCTTTAAATATAATGAGGGTGGTATTGAGCTCATTATCGTTGTCGATAAGTTGTTGACCGGCTTTGACGCGCCGAGAAATACCATACTTTACCTGGCTAAGGATTTACACGACCATGGTTTACTGCAAGCGATTGCCCGGGTAAACCGCCTCTATGAAAATGATAGGCTGCCGAAAACAGCCGGATATATCATCGATTATTCGGAAAACGCCAAAAATATCGATACCGCTATGCAGCTCTTTGGCAATTATGATGACGATGATGTCAAGAGCGCGCTGATAGATGTGTCGCAGAAGACTCAGGAGTTGGAAGAGAGCTATAGCACCATCAATGATATTTTTAAAACACTTAAAGATGCGGACGACGACGAGCAATATTTGCGATTTCTGAGCGATAAGCAAAAGCGCGATTATTTTTATAAGTCCTTGAACGATTTTATTAAGAAGATGAATGAATGTTACGCGCTGCAAGACTTTGTCCATCAATTCAATCATCTTGACGTATATAAACGCGAACTTAAAAAATTTGCGGAACTTAGAAAAACAGCCAACTTAACATATGCCGACCGGACGGATTTAACCGCGTATAAATACGCGTTAATTAAAATATTGGATAAATATGTTGACGCCAACGGGGTTGAGTTGCTAACCAAACAAGTTGAAATAACCGACCGCGCTCGCTTTGATGAGGCGATAGCCGCCTTAGGCTCCGACAAGTCGAAGGCGGAGGCCATTGCCGCCCAAACCAGCAAAACCATTGATGAAAAATATGAAAAAGACCCGGAATATTACCGGCGGTTTTCGCAAAAAATAAAGGAAATTTTAGATAAGATGCGGGAAGAAAAGCTGGCCGATGTCGAGGCACTGGAGCAAATGAAACTTATCCGCGATGATGTTATCGGCAAAAAAGATGTAACGTTGCCGGCGGCAATTAAAGCCCAGACGGGCGCGGATATATTCTATCGCAACTTACAAAATGATTTTAAGAAATATAAATTATCTGATGAGGCGTTCATAGATGTGGTGGTAGATATTTTTAGCCTTATCAAGCAAAGAGCTATCGTGGACTGGTATAAGAATAATGATGTTAAGCGTCGGATTGCCAACGGCATTGATGATTATCTATATGATGTGGTTAAAGGGCAAAAAGGTGTCGATATTTCCAGTGAGGATATGAAAAAAATTGTCGCGGATGTAATGTCGCTGGCGGAAAAGAACTCGGATGTCTTCGCCAAATAAGCATATTAAAAAATTCAGCTATGGGACTTATGCTTACGAATATGAGCTTCAGCGCCAAGAGCGCCAAACTTTAAGCCTGACGGTCAACCCGGATATGAGCATAGTTTTAAAATGTCCGCGTTACGCCGGTGAAGATAGAATCGAGGCTTTCCTGGTGCGCAAATGGCATTGGCTGCAAAAGCAGCTCAACTTTTTTGAACAGGTCAATAAGAAGCCTTATATAAAAGAGTACGTCTCCGGTGAAAGTTTTTATTATCTTGGCCGTCAGTATCAGTTGCTGGTAAAGCCGACGACTTATGAAAAAGTTTCTTTAACAAAAGGAAAGATTTTCATTTTTACATTCGGTAACGCGGCGGACGGCGCCCATAATAAGAAACTTCTGCAAGCTTGGTACGATAATAGGATGAATAAAGTTTTCCGGGAAAGATTTACGGCCATGGCCAAGCGATTCGACTATGTCAATCTGCCCGAACTCGCCGTCAGACGGATGAAGAAACGCTGGGGCAGCTATTTGAAGACGGATAAGATATTCTTAAATCCGAAACTTATTCACGCTTCCAAGGTTTGCATCGATTATGTAATTGTCCATGAACTTTGCCATATGCGCTTTAAGAATCACGATAAGAGATTTTACCAATTTTTAAACGAGAAGTATCCAGGCTGGCGGCAGGTGAAGACCAAGTTGGAGCAGTATCACGACTGAGGGACGTTGGGGGCGATTATTGCGCAATATAAAATAAATCTGCTATAATAAAGCAAACAACTGTTCGTGGAGGTTAAAAGATGCGTCCACTAAGCTATTCATCGATATCAACATATAATCAATGCCCTTTACTTTATAAATTAAAGTATATTGACGGCAAAAAAGAGAAGGAGAAATTCTATCTCAGTTGGGGCAAGTCACTCCACGGCGCGTTGGAGTTTCTTTACGGCGTTAAGGTGCCGCCCCCGCCGACTTTGGACGAGGTGCTCAATCATTACGAGGAGAATTGGCTCTCCGCCGGTTATGAGAGCGCCGAGCAGGAAGATAAATATCGTAGTTACGGCCGGGAACTTTTGCAAGAATTCTACCAAACCAATATCAGTCACTTCCGCTTGCCGCTGGCGGTCGAGCGTCGGTTTACACTGGACTTCGGTGAGGTTAAGTTTACCGGTTTTTTTGACCGTATAGACAAACTGGAAGACGGCACTCTGGCGATTTTGGATTATAAGTCCAATCGCGAAATTTTTAATAAGGATTATTTAGCTAACGCTCTGCAGCTGACCTTCTATCAACTGGCCGCGGAATCGCTCTGGGACTTGCCGGTCAGTCAGATGACGCTATATCACCTGCGTTCCAACACTCCATTCTCAACCAAGCCGCGCCCGCCCGCCGAGCTTGAACGGGCCCGCGCCATGATAATCAATGTAGCCGACAGTATAAAGGCCGGTAAGTTCGCGGCCAAGGAAAACCGCTATTGCCCTTGTGATTTTCCCGAGGATTGTCCATATTACCGGCACGGTTACGCTGATGACAAAGTTCAACTAAGCTTGGAATCGGAATTCAAGGGAGTCGATATTAAGAAAGTTATCGAGGATTATGTACGCTTAAAAGCGGAGGCCAAGGAGAATAAGATTAAAACCAAACTGCTGGCTGAGGTGATTCAACGCTTTGGCGAGGTCGAGAAGTTAAACAGAGTTTACGGTAATGAACACGCGATTACGTTATCGAAAAATCGGCGTATAGATTATGACGGCGAAGCGGTGCGTAAAATCCTTGAGCCTTTAGGCTTGTGGTCGCAAGCGCAAACATTCGACCGCAAAGCTTTGGAGCTGATGATGAAAGACTCTGTTCTAGACCCTGATGTTCAGGAAGAGTTGGAGGCGTTGAAAATCGAGACCATCCGTATGGTTCTGTTTGTCAGAAAAAATAAGTTGCCTTAAATTAAAAGGTGAGCGACGCCACAATTCGATTGGCACTCCTGATAATCAGGATTACGGGTTCATTAAGAACTTGTCCTGATGCCCCGGGACAAAATCGTCACCCGGTACTTGGACCGGTGGTCATCGCTCACCAATAAAAGTATATGAAATTTTTATTCGTAAGGCAATATTCCTGTTTTTTTAATCCGTTCTCAAAATTATTGGTCAGGAATCGTTCTTTTTGCATATGAAGTGAGAAAGATATAAACTGATATTCAGGAGGTTGTTGATATGATTAAAGAGATAATATTTCTGGTTGAAGAGTCCAACGAAGGTGGTTTTGAGGCAAAGGCTCTCGGCTATTCAATTTATACGGAAGGCGAAACAATGAACGCCTTAAAAGAAGCCGTTAAAGACGCGGTTAAATGTCATTTCGAAGAAAGCGAAGCTCCGCGGATAATAAGATTGCACTTGGTTAGAGATGAAATTATAGCTGTATGAAAATACCGCGAAACCTCGGAGGCGAAGAGTTAGCTAAAAGTTTGAAAAAATATGGTTACCTCCAAACCAGGCAGACGGGAAGTCACATCAGATTGACTACCACCTTAAACGGCGAACACCACGTTACAATACCAAAACATAAATATCTTAGAGTCGGAACTATTAATAGTATCTTAGGTGATGTTTCCAATCACTTAAGAGTTGATAAAAAATCAATTATTGAAGAGCTGTTCGGTTGATTCTACAGTCGTATTCATAACTACCAGCCATTATACAATTCTTAAGAATTGTTCAATGGTCGCTCGTTAAGCTGCAGGCGCCTTCTTTGAAGAATAGAACTTTTCAGGAATTAATTACCACCGGTTTTAATATTTCTCATCCTCGACCCTTATCACTGTTATCCCGACCCCGATCGGGAATCCACGACCAACCGTGCCTTTTTTACGCCCTCACATGCTCTGGTGCAAATGCACCTCTTTACCTGGATTCCCGCTTCCGCGGGAATGACAAATGTAGGGAAGCTGAGAATGACAAACATAGGAGCACCAGACATGACAAATACAAATATTATTAAAAGGCCTTAACTTATAGAGCAGATCGGAAGAGCGTCGTGTAGGGAAAGAGTGTAGATCTCGGTGGTCGCCGTATCATTAAAAAAAAAAAAAAAAAAAAAAGAAAAAAGCAACAACGCAAAAAAAAAACACAAAACAATCAAGATAAGTAGAGGAAGTGCGAGTATAAAGTATGAAACGATATAATAACA
>CAJVYJ010000121.1 GCA_913009475.1 uncultured Actinomycetes bacterium
TGTCAGGTTGAATAACTGTACTATCTATTTTTTTTTTTTTTTTAATGATACGGCGACCACCGAGATCTACACTCTTTCCCTACACGACGCTCTTCCGATCTGAATAATATTTTGTGACGCCATAACCAGATGCACTGATTGCTCTTTAAGCATACGTTTACGAAAATTATCAAATTCCGCCTTTAAACGCTGCAGATTATCCAAATAGTCGCAAGCCTCGGACCGAGCTTTCTCCAAATCTTTTTCAATTAACTTAATATCGTTATTTTGCTCGTCTGGTTCAGCCGCAACCGGTTCTGATGGTTCGTGTTTTATGTTTTTGTCTTTCTTACTCATTTATGCTCCTAAATTTAGCTCTGAATCCCCAACCGAAAACCCATTTCACGGACTTTTCGCTTGGAGCTCTAAGCGCCGGGGAAGGCTAAACGCTTATTTTACTTCTTCGACTTGTACTTTGATCTCCTTCGGACGAGCCTCCTCGCTTTTGGGCAGACTAATCTCCAGTACACCGTCGTGATAAACAGCATTGACTTCATCACGTTTTACATCAGTGGGAAGCGGAATACGACGCTGAAAAGAACCGTAACGCCGCTCTAATCGATAACAATCTTCCTCGTCTACCTCTTCGCTGAACTTTCTCTCGCCTTTAATCATCAAGGCATCATCAGTCAATGTTATATCAACATCGCGTGCTTCGACTTCAGGAAGCTCCGCCTTGATTACGATTTTATCTTTCGTTTCATACGCGTCAATAGCCGGCACCCAAGCCAAACCTGATTGTTTAACGCCGCCTAGGCCAAATGACCTTTCAAACATCTTGCCTACCTCATTTTGTAGGCTTAAGAAATCCCTAAAAGGATCCCATCTAACAATTGCCATTTTCAACACCTCCAAAAGATATTATTCTTTCTCAAGCAATAAGCTGCCGGCCTTCCCCGACAAAGAGTTTACTTTTTTTCTTCGTCATCAACGACTTCCGCGTCGATGACTTCGCCCTCTTGCGGCGCCCCCTCTTCCGCGCCCGTTGCGTGAGTTTCGCCGCCTCCTTCATTCTCGGATTTCTTTTGATAAAGAACTTCAGCAATTTTATGTGAAGCCTCAGTCAGTTTTTCCGTCGCTGACTTAATGGCCTCTATATCATCACCTTTTAAAGCTTCTTTGGTTTCATTTACCGATGCCTCAATATTGGCTTTATCCTCAGGCGGCAATTTATCACCAACGTCTTTTAAGGACTTTTCGGTCTGATAAACTAAATTGTCAGCATTATTACGGGCCTCAGCTTCCTCGTGGCGGTGATGGTCTTCGGAGGCGTGTTTTTCAGCTTCTTTGACCATTTTATCGATATCTTCTTCGCTTAACGCTGTTGAAGCCGTAATAGTTATATTCTGTTCTTGACCGGTCCCTTTATCCTTGGCTGATACATTAACTATCCCATTGGCGTCGATATCAAAAGTTACCTCGATTTGCGGTATGCCTCTGGGGGCCGGCGGTATACCGACCAGATGAAATTTGCCTAAAGTCTTATTATAGGACGCCATCTCGCGCTCACCTTGCAAAACATGTATCTCTACGCTGGTCTGATTATCATCAGCTGTAGTAAAACTCTCGCTTTTTTTAGTAGGGATAGTTGTATTGCGGTCAATAAGTTTGGTAAAAACTCCGCCCTTAGTCTCAATGCCTAATGACAACGGCGTGACATCCAATAATAAGATATCTTTTACTTCCCCGGTCAGCACACCGGCTTGGATCGCGGCGCCGACGGCGACCACTTCATCAGGATTAACCCCTTTATGAGGTTCTTTACCGGTCAGCTCTTTGACTAGATCCTGCACCGCCGGCATCCGGGTGGAGCCGCCCACTAAAATAATATGATTTAAGTCTTTACCCTTAGTTCCCGCGTCCTTCATGGCTTTTTCAACCGGTATACGAGTTTTTTCCACCAGATCATTAGTCAACTTTTGAAACTCCGACCGGGATAAAGTCATCTCAAGATGTTTAGGCCCGTTCTGGTCGGCTGTAATAAAGGGAAGATTGATAGTCGTCTGTAAAGTACTGGAAAGTTCGATTTTCGCCTTTTCAGCCGCTTCTTTTAAGCGTTGAAGCGCCATTTTATCCTTACGTAAATCGATACCGTTCTTGGCCTTAAAATCATCGGCCATCCAGTCCATGACCCGCATATCAAAATCATCGCCGCCCAAACGATTATTTCCATTTGTCGCTTTGACCTCAAAAACGCCTTCACCCAATTCCAATACGGAAACATCAAATGTGCCGCCGCCAAGATCATAGACTAATATAGTCTGGTCATTTTCTTTATCAAGGCCATAAGCCAAAGCAGCAGCCGTTGGTTCGTTTACAATTCTTAAGACTTCCAAGCCGGCTATTTTCCCGGAGTCTTTAGTTGCTTGCCGCTGGCTATCCTCAAAATAAGCCGGCACGGTAATGACGACTTGATTTATCTTTTCCCCAAGATACGCTTCAGCATCCCGCTTCAACTTTTGCAATATTTTGGCGGATATCTCTTGCGGCGTATAATTTTTGTCATCTATTTTTATCTTGCGACTGGTCCCCATATCACGCTTTATCGAAGTGATGGTCCTGTCCGGGTTGGTAATCGCTTGGCGTTTAGCCACTTCACCGACTAATATCTCCCCCGTTTTTGAAAATGCCACAATCGACGGCGTCACGCGGCCGCCTTCGGCGTTCGTTATGACCGTCGGCTCTCCGCCCTCCAGGACCGCCATGCAAGAGTTCGTTGTTCCTAAATCAATACCCAGTACTTTTGCCATTAAAATTCACTCTCCTTAATAAGAATTATTAGTTGATAGTATCATAAAATATGAGCCTATCATTGTCAAGTTTTATTATTTAGATCTACATAAATATTTACCCTAATTAACGGGTCGATAACTTTATATCCCAAAAAAACATATTTAATCAGAATAATTTAGAAAATATGAAACCGTAAACGTGTTATTCAGTGACTTCAGATGGTATGCTGATATCACAGGCGTCATCAAGCGGACTGGCTAAAGTATTGCGTCTCTTTTTCGCTTGATAAAGAGTTTGGTCTACTTGATGGATGAGATCGTCACGGGAGAAGGCGGTTGACGGATAGTTGGCTATCCCCAAGCTTATTGTCAGCTTAATATCGATGCCGGCGTCAGCCGTTTTAAATGTGTTGTCAGCTACAGCTTGACGCAGTTTTTCCGCTACATTATAAGCGTCTTGATAATGCGTCTCCGGCAGAATAATAGTGAATTCCTCGCCGCCGTAACGCGACAAAACGTCAGTTTCACGGATATGTTGCTGGAGCAATTCGGAGAGGTCTCGTAAGACTTTGTCGCCGGATAAATGGCCATAAGTATCATTAACGTTTTTAAATAAATCAGCGTCTATCATAATCAGCGATAAAGGCTTTTCATAACGGACTGCTCGATTCCACTCGATCTCCAAACGTTCGGAAAAATAACGAAAATTATAGATACCGGTCAGTCCGTCCAACGAAGCCCATTTCTGAGTGCGCCGATAAAGGCCGGCGTTTTGCAGTGAAATAGCGGCTTGACTGGATAAAGCTTCCAGAAAACGTACATTCTCGAAGCTAAACGCGTGTTTATTGCGCTTACCTACTACTAATACTCCCTTTAAATCATCGCCGACCTTGATCGGCACCGCAATTAAAGATTTTAAATCCGGTGACTTTCTCAACTGCGTGCGGCGATTCGAGTTGGAGACTAAGATAGGCGATAATCTCTCAGCCGAGCCGCCGATTAATCCCCGCCCAAGCGGCTCCTCCCAAGCGGATATATCACCCTTAAAACCGCGGTGGGCCTTAATTTTTAATACTTGATATTTTTTATCCAATAGAAAAATCGCCGCTACGTCAGGCTGAACATCCAACATGATTATATTCAAGATAAGCGCCATTATCTCTTTGGCGTTAAGCAACGAGTTGAGCGCCCGGCCTGTTTCGTAAAGAGCGCTGAGGTCTACGGCGGAGCGACGTAATCGATTAGCAATTAAACTAGTGGCGGCCGCAAGTGCTACAAACATAATTGTATAAAGATAAGCGTCACTATATACTATGCCGTTTACAAGCCACATAAGATAATAATGAATGCCCAGTCCGATACTTAAAAGAAAGCCGTAGACAATGCTCATCCTGCTGCCCATCCTTAAAGACGATAATACTATCGGAATGCAATAAAGTATTACCAAGGGATTATGAAAGGAATTGGTCGCGGCGAGAATGACAGTGGTTAAGAAGAAGGCACTAATGACTGTAAGATGGTTACGCTGATTAAATGTACCACCACGACTATATATTATCTTTGACAACATACCGCCGTCGCGAACATCCCAATGAATAAACACCAATAAAGCAATTGCCAATAGAAGCACTACTTTTTGGCTAATATATAGATTTGATGAGAGAATAAATATAGTTAGAAGCAAAGCGGTAAGTGGTAGATAGAAAATTTTTATCTGTTGGTATATGGATTTTTTAAAGAAACTCAACTAAACTCCCGCAATATATATTAATAATAGTAATAAAATATCTATCGACATTATTTAGTATAAAATAAAGTTTTTTGCTTGATTGATAAAAAAGTTTATAAACAGCCGTTCCACATCAACGCGTTTTAATTGAGATATTTATATTATATCGTTTAAAACGCTTTAAGATTATTTATAATTTGAGCGGATGACGGGGATCGAACCCGCAACCTTCAGCTTGGGAAGCTGACATTCTACCATTGAACTACATCCGCGAGATAAAGCTTATGTTTGCTAGATAAAACATACATCTAATAAAACCAAAACAATAAAACAAACGCAACGCTTATTTTTGAAGCAAGTCTAGATATTGAGTTTTAGCGAAGAGGCCCGGGAATACATTTTTTGTATAATATTATTAATTTTAAGACCGTCTCTATTAAAATGAACGCGAAGAATTAAGATTATTAACTTATCATAATCAATAATTTATGCTTTAATAATTAGGCTGACATTTTTATTCGGGATGTGGCTCAGCTTGGTAGAGCGCAGCGTTCGGGACGCTGAGGTCGTGGGTTCGAATCCCGCCATCCCGACCAGAGGCTAACCAGGGGCGTCTGCGGTGTCTCTGCTCGAGTGGTAATCGGGTTACGTACCTACTTGTATGCGTCCCTCTACCACCCTCACGTTCCTTGCATACGCACCCTGGTTAACCTCTGGTATTTAAATCAGAAGACTTATAACCGGCGTCTGCGGTGTCTCTGCTCGAGTGGTAATCGGGTTACGTACCTACTTGTATGCGTCCCTCTACCACCCTCGCGTTTTCTACACCTATACCCTGGTGAACCCTTAAGACCGGCCAACCGAAACAGTAACCTCAATTAACCGGCATATAAAAATTTAGAGAATATCAAAACTCATACTTATCAAATGGGAAAAAAGAGATGAATTTACATATTTGTGTTAGCCGGCTCACAGAGGAGATATTTATCTTACTTTAGCATGATTATAAAATAGCCGGACGCGATAACAGGAAGAAACATGAAAAGATTGAAGAAGAACGACCGAACAATCACGCTCGGGGTTGTTTAAATTAATACTTAAGCCATTGAAGATGATTGAGATGATGGGCAGCGGTTTTTTTAATTTAAAGTCCATCAAGACCAAGCCGATACTACCGGCGGAGTTCTTGATTGATGAGAATCAACACATCCATAGAGCTCATTACGGTAAAGATTTTAGCGACCATCTGCCAATCGCGGAAATATTAAGTTGGGAAAAGTAAGGGATTCCCTACCCATACTCCACCTGTCATCCCCGACCTGATCGGGGATCCATGGAAAGACATGCACTACCTAATAAAAACGTCAGGTCCGCGAATGCTGGAAGAGATAAAAACATGAGGATTCAAAGGCCCAGTGTAACGTGGATTCCCGATCGGAGTCGGGAATGACAAGCGTGAGGTGGTCAATGATGACAAACATAAAGTGGGTCGGGAGTAACAAAGATGAGACCAGTCAGAAATTCGTAACATCAGAGCTGGCTCTGATATAAAGCGTAATATGATGCTCTGGCACCCCCAGCCCTCCCCCGTCCAGGGGGAGGGAAAAATACGGTTAGCTCA
>CAJVYJ010000122.1 GCA_913009475.1 uncultured Actinomycetes bacterium
CGCCGGGAATGGAAAAAACGATTTTATCTTTTTTCTTGCTCTGAGCGATGGTCCCTGTTTTAACGATTTTTTCCAGGTCTTTATTCAATTCTTGGGTAACGTTATCCAATTCGAGCTCAATAGTATTTCCGCCCGGAACCATATTTTTAAGATTTTCAGGCGTATCTAATGCTAATATTTCGCCGTGGTCTATGATGGCGATTCGCTGGCAAAGCGCGTCAGCTTCGTCCATGTAGTGAGTGGTCAAAAAAATTGTTTGCCCACCCGCATTTAACTCTTTGACTTTGTCCCATAGAACTCGTCTTGATTGGGGGTCAAGCCCGGTTGTCGCTTCGTCCAAAAAAAGGATTTTTGGCGCATGCATCAGAGCTCTGGCAATCATTAAGCGTTGAGCCATGCCGCCGGAAAGCGCTTTGATGAAATCATTTTGTTTTTGCTTTAAGCCCATTGTTTTTAAGAGGTCATCGGCTCTGTGGTTATATTCACTCTTAGGTATACCGAAATATTTCGCATGGAAAATAAGGTTTTCACGTACCGTTAAGCTTCTGTCAAGATTATTTTGCTGGGGAACAATAGCGATTCTGCGCTTAATTGCAACTTCATCACGTAAACTGATACCATCAATAAAGGCTTGGCCGGAAGTTATTTTTACTCTGGTTGTCAGCATGCCGATTGTTGTTGTTTTACCGGCACCATTTGGGCCCAGAAAGCCGAATATTTCGCCCGGCATCACCTTAAAATTGATTGCTTTTACAGCCTCAACCTGGTGGTGGGAGTTTAGCTTATATGTTTTTCTTAAATTCTTAACTTCAATGACCGGTTTAATCCAAGATTCCTTTCAAGGGGAAACCAAATACCATGTAGGCTAGAAGTGTGGCCAAAAACCCAATCTGCGACGCTCCACCCCACAAAGTGAAGCAATACTTCGCCGGGGCCCCCGGGTTATCCTCGGTCTCGTCTCGCCTATGTTTGTCGCCGTGGCGGCACCATTACCCCCCTCCCCCTTGACGGGGGAGGGTTAGGGTGGGGGTTGTAGCTGTAAACTACGCTCCCTCACCTCGACTTTCGTCTGCCTTGCATCTCAAGCTCTCGGCCATGTTCTCTTTATTGACCGGCCGACGGTACTTTTCGGCCGGACCTCTAGAGCTTAAAATGGATTATATCACAGCGATATAACGCTTAGATGGTCCGCAATTTGGAAGCTATGTATATCTCTGTAAAGCAAGGTCCGTAATATTATCACCGGCACTTTGGTAGTTATGGCACCGACCAATTAGACCGATATAGGCCACTTTTTACTTATTACGAAAACGAAAGGTTAGCCGCGTAAGATGTAAAATTTCGGCTGGTAACGTCTACCTAGTCAAGGAGATTTATTTAGTTTCAGGTTCGATATTGGAATTAAGTTGACAACTAGTTGAATTTCAGATAAATTAAAGTAGTCAATTTAGTGACTACCGTAGAGGAGAAAATAAAATGCCTGTAATTGGGGTCAAGGAACTAAAAAGTCATGCTTCACTTATTTTGAGGTCACTTCGAGAGAGAAAAAGCAAGGGTTATGTGATTACGGTAAGAGGCACTCCCGTAGCCCGATTAACTCCTATCGAAGAAGAAGAGCTTGAGGATTTAATCCTGTCAATGGATAATCCTAAATTTAAAACTTTCTTGGATGAAATTAAAAAAGAGCCCTCCGTATCCTGGGAACAGTTGTTATCAGAGGGGGGAAGTGGAAAAACTTCAACTGGAAGCAAAAAGGCGAGTTAAGAACGACTTACGAAAACTTCCCAAGCAAACTTTTAATTCCGTTATAAAAATAATAGAAAGCCTACCGCAAAATCCCTTTCCAGCAGGTAAAAAAGTTAAAGCTATTAAGGGTGCTAAAAAAGTTTGGCGTTATCGAATAGGTGACTATCGTTTGATTTATGAAGTAAAGGCAAAAACTATTACAATATTAGCTATAATTCATCGCCGAGAGCTGGAAAAGTTTCTGTAAACGATGAAAAAGCATCTTTCCCCGTAAAAATAACCCCAACCGGGTCCGTGGTTCGAATACCACACAAAGCACAGACCAGAAGGTTTGTCGCTGAGCAGATGTAGTTTCCCGATTAGCGATTTCGGAAATGCTCCAAAAAGTAGCCGGCATGGTGCGAAACATGCAATAGTTTTGGCAATTTGGGATGATTAACATTAACAATACGAATCTGTATATATATAGTATTTTTGGTATAATAAATTAGGAGGTGTTAAGTATGAAATTCAACGTCGTTCTTAAACCGGCAGAGGAAGGCGGCTTTAATGTAACAGTACCGGCGCTTGACGGGTGCTTTACTCAAGGCGAAACTGAAGACGAGGCGGTAATAAATGCCAAAGAAGCTATAATTTGTTATCTTGAGGGATTGGAAAAAGTTAATCAAATAAAATCCAAGCCGAAAGTTATTTTGAAAGAAGTCGAGGTTGCTATTTGAGCCGTACATTTTCCGGCAAACAAGTCGTAAAAGCGCTTCGTCGGCTTGAATATGTGGTTGATCGCCAAAAGGGTAGCCATATTTTTATGCATAATTTAAAGAAAAACATTTCTGTTGTTGTTCCTCTCCATAAGGAAATCAAAAAAGGTACTCTCAACGACATCATTAAAAGAGCAGGTATCACTATTGATGACCTTAAAGACCTTGTCTAAATAATTTATGAGTTATTATTTCTATGAACCACAATCTTAATTACTATTTTAGAGAGGAAACAATTAGGGTGTCGTCGTTCACTGGGTGGAAAATTTTAAATCTGTTTTATTGAAGATATTACAACTGGTGGCTGACACATGGTTCTAATCCACACAAAACACAAACCAGTTGGTTTGTCGCTGAGCAGAAAAGGTAAACTTCTTACATATTACTTTTTACGAACGAAAAAAAGCCGCGTAAGACGTAAAACGTAAAAAGGGACAAAACGAAAGTCAATCCTGCGGCTTTCCTTTCGTTTCGTGGACTTAATTATATACTATTCAAACAATAATGGCTACTTGCTGGAACAGCTGAAAGCCTGCGCGAAAAGGATAGGGAAGTGCTGAAATTATTTTAATAATTATTTTAAAAATTCTGCCGGGCTTACGATTTTAGTCTCTTCGTATTCCTTTAAGGGCTGAAGATGCTTGGCATCGCCGGATATAAGATAATCGACATTTTCCGGTTTTGCATAATATTTTGGTAATTTTCATATTAAATGTAAGTTATGTGACAACGTTAGTCATATTCTATGCATGTAAAGTGATAATTGTAAGAAATAAATGGTCAGGCCAATTTATTTAGAACAAACCGAAAAAACGATTAGAACTCAATTAGGATTTTTTTGCTTTACCGTTTTTAAAAACTATAGATTGATTAAAAGCAATTGAAAACAACAGTAAAGCATTCTTTCGATATGCTTCATTTCGCTCAATTTCCTTTATGTTATCGTTAAGTCTTAAGATAAGCACATCGGGTTCGATAAAGCCGCCTTTTTCCAATGATTGAATATCATCGATATCCTTGGGCTCGAGTCTTGCCAACTTTCCGAGAACAATATCATAAGGGTCCGCTACGAAAACTGAAATATTTATAAGCTTAAAACCCAGTTTTTTGCAACGTTGGCGCCAGCCGGTTGGCGCGCTAAACGAGATATCATAGACTTTTGATATATAAACACCATGAGCTTTCGCCAAGTCGCTGTTCATTCCCCCGAATCGTTCGAGTTCTTTATCGCCGCCGACGATATCTATATCCGATGTCCTGTTGTCGGGCGAATAAGCAAGAGTAATCGCGCTGCCGCCAATTATATAAATAGCCGTCTTCTTAGAAAGTTTTGCGTCTAATGCTCTGAGAAAGCCAACTATTCTGTCTGATTCATTCATGCCGGCTGTCGCCACTGAAGTTTTTCTTTTAAATCATCAAGCTGACAATCGTAGAGTCGCCATTTTTTTCCTAGCTCCGTCTGCTGGTTTCTCAGATAATGTTTTAAATCTTTATTATCCTTATTTAATCCGACCGCCATCTCAAGCAATGTTACCGTTTTGATGGGTGCCGGGTCAAAACCCGGCTCAAGTCCGGCTGACTCGCACAACCAGCCCAATCGATTTCGCTTTATCGGGATTAGAGGCGGTTCATTAAAGGATGTCGGCGGAAACTTTTCTAAAAACCACGAGATAAGCGCCAGCAATCTTGTTGATAACCCATCAGCTCGCATTAGTTGTTCGGCCGTCGTCCACAGCCAGATAGGAGCAATCGGCTGTTCGTTATAGTAAGCCTGCCATAAGCTGTCGGCTAAATCTTTTTTCTCCCTGTTTCCCGCCACGCTCTCGTAAATACTATAAATTTGCTCCATGTGAAACGCGTTTGGCTGCCGCCTACCTACCAACCAATGCGACAAAGTCATATTGGATACATCAAGCTGCTGGGCCCACCATTTTTTCCGGCCACGTCCATAGCTATCGCAGTCCCTTCTTAAATATTCGATTATGTAAGAATAATTATGTTTACGCATACGTATAATTTACCTTAATATCAGTATAATGTAAAATATAATTATATAATCGGATGATTGTAGCGCGGAGTATAGGATTAGTTTCTAGAGGTGCGGCCGAAAAGTACCGGCGGCCGGTGGATATTATAGTACGGGGGATGGGGAAAGGTAAGGATTAATACAAAGTGAGACTGATTATTACAGACGGCCGGTAAAAAAAGAGAAGGTGTCCGAATGCGTGATTGTGAGTTCTATCGCAAGTCAAGATGGTAGATAGGAGAGACGGGTGACGTTAAATGCGAATCGGGAAATGAGTAGCCGCAAAGCTTGCTTTGCCTGTGAGTAATTTACAGTATCTCGCGGGGTACGTGAATCTGAGAACATGTGAATTTCATCTGCCCGCCATGAGAGGTGCATGTTCGTATTTAAAAACTCTCATGTCTCATGCGCACATGCTCTGCAGTTTGCCGTCATTCTCAGCTTGACTTCCGAATCCAGGTTAAGAGGTGCATTGGTAAATATTAAAAGACACGGTTGGCTGTGGATCCCAAAATTAACTTAATTCCGGTGCCAGCCCTTTAGATCAACTTTAAGAAGGACTGGCTTCGGTCTAATGCTATCGGGGATGACAAACGTCGGAAAATGATGGGATTAGCAGTAAAACACAGACCGGCAATGCCAGTTAAGAGGGGCGTAAAAAGAATTGAACATGAGATTCAGTGCTTGCGCACTTCATGCAGTACATGAACATGAGAACATGTGAATTACGTCTGACTGCCATGAGACCGCATGGTCGCATTTAGAGCTCTCATGTTCTCATGCTCTGGCCGCCAAAGGCGGCCATGGGCCTTATTGGATAAGCTTCGAACAGTCATTATCTCTTAGAGTCGATACCCCAATAGCTTGCTGCGGGGTTGTTCATCTGGATTTATAGGAAATAAACTAATTAATTTTTTAGAACAAATCAGAATTTTTTATAATCTGCCGCGTTTCTACATATTTACTGAATGTACATTGGTTGCTATAGCAATATTATAATGGTCTAACTCTTTTTCTTTGCAAAATAAAGCGAATCTCATTATTCCAGTTTTTGATATATTTAAACCATTTATTGTAACAATCAATCGGCTTCTTTTTTTACCCTTAAAATCTAGCTTAACATCAAAATTATTAATCTGTTCATTATCTATTTTTATTTTAAGATCGCAGGAAATTATTTCCGGGTCGCTCTTAGATTTTTCAAGGTTTAAAATACAAACTATTCTTGGAAAAATAAAAGGAAATTTAATATTTTTGTCGGGTGCCATTTCCTCAATAATATTAAATACTGTTAAATTGTTTGTGGCTTGATCAATGACGGCACCTTCAGAACAAAGCATAAATAATGATTTAGGCATGACTATCCTTTCTTAAAGATTAACAACAATTCTCTCTTGATTGTTGTAATGTTTATTATCTAATGTCATAACAGATATTTCTGGCTGTTTAAGTGCAATTACATTGTCATAATTATTTGAATAATCACTAATGCCATTGTTTTTATAAGGTTTTTCTGAAATCTTTGCTCTATAACCTAATACATGAAGAAAATAGATCGGAAGAGCGTCGTGTAG